>NCJR01000213.1 GCA_002282555.1 Rhodobacterales bacterium 34-62-10 | reverse complement strand
GGCCAACCGCGCTGCGGGCCTCGTCCTACAGCGCCATCTGGAAAGGCGCGGACGAGACCCGCAGCGCTAACCAGCTACACCACGACACGGGACGTGACCATAAATCCCGTTGAGAAAAAGGGCCTTCAGAAATTTCTGGATATTGCAAAAGCGCTTCCTTCAATTCCTTTTCTTGCGGTCGAAGGCTGGCTTCTTGACGCAGACCAAACTTCTGATCTGAAAGAGAAGCTCGCCCATCTACCCAACGTCCATTTTTGCAAAAATACGCCCCATATGGCGCACATATACGCCCAGACACGAATACTACTTGTGCCAAGCAAGTGGGAGGAGGCTTGGGGCCGCGTCGCTTCAGAAGCGCATTGCAGCGGCATACCAGTTGTCGGCTCAAACAAGGGGGGATTACCAGAAGCGATTGGGCCTGGCGGGATTGTTCTGGATTATGAGGCTCCGCTTGAAGACTGGGTAAAGGCCGTCACGGACCTCTGGACACGGATTGATCTCTATAATTCCACTAGCGACGCAGCACTTAAATTTTCGATGCGACCAGAGATGAATGAACGGAACCAGTTTGAGACCTTCATCAATACTGTGACCGAAGCAGCGTCGCCAATCCTGGAGTTTAACCCGCAATAAGTTGCCCCCGGACGTATGCTAATTCCTGGAAACCAATGAACACCGTTGGCCTCTCTGACCAAGCAATACCGCTGACCATCATCATCCCAGTTTGGAATGGTGAAGATTACATTGGCCGTTGTCTCGAGTCGCTAAAAAGGCAAACAGTTCCGATCACTTCTGCGCAAGTTATCGTTGTTGACAATGGTTCCACTGATTCCACACCACACATTGTGAAGGAGTTCGAATTCGTAGAACTCTGGCACCAGCCTGTTCCCGGATCCTACAGCGCACGAAACCTTGGCCTTGAAAAGGCGAAAGCTGAGTTTGTTCTGTTTACGGACGCCGATTGTGTCGCCGCTCCGGATTGGCTTGAGCGCGCTCTCCACCTAGCCAGTTTCGCCAGAGATCTGGACATTTTTGCCGGGCAGATCAAATTGTTCCGTGAGCCAGACGCCGGAAAAGTTATCGCAAAGTTCGAAGAACTGACCGCTTTTAATCAGGCATCAAACGTTTCTTACGGTTTTGCTGTCACCGCAAACCTGCTTTGCCACAAAGGCACGCTTTTAAAGTTCGGCGCATTCGATGGCAACTTGCTGTCAGGCGGAGATGTCGAAACGACAAAACGGCTGGTCTCAAATGGCTGCAGGCTTAAGTACGAACCGGAGCTGTTGGTAAGCCACCCGACACGAGCTGGCCTTTTGAGCATGTTAAGAAAACAGCGCAGAGTGACTGGTGGCAAATGGGCCCTGGGGACCGAAAAGGGCCAGGGACTTTTAGCGCTGCTCAGACAGGATCTTGCAGAGGCGCTGAAGCGTGCCCGATGGATGATCAGAGAACCTATGCCCGCGACAATGAAAATGGGCATTATCTCAGTTCTTTTCGTTCTGGCTCTGACCAGTCAACTTGAAATGCTCCGGCTGGCAGTTGGCGCAAATCCCTACCGGAATTGAGCGTTGGGAGGAAACTGGTATGTATGCTCTGCCCAGCCTGATCCCGTCAGCATGAATTGGTTCCCGTATATTGCCGCTCATCGGAAATTAAACTTGAGCGGTAACTGTCAGGTTTAACGGCTCAAGCTGTCATCTTTGTATGGGAGCTGAGGAGTAATATCGGCAGTAAAAGAATAGACACACAGAAAATGTGATCCTTATGCGCACCATAAACTTCAGTATAAACGTGCCCGGTATTGAGGGCAGGCTTGCTATAAATGCGAAATCCTATGATGCAATGCATCGGGAGTATTCAAATGAAGGCTTGGCATTGCTGGCGAAAGCTGGCCGGCAACTAAGCCCGTTAAATCGAAAGCTCTGCATTGAATATGCAAGAGACGTACTTGGCGGGCCTCAATATGCCCCTGGCTTGCAAGTTTATGCAGCTTTCGCCGGGGTATTCAAGGAAGGGTGGATCCCGAATAACTACTACGGCACATATGTTGTGCCTACGCGCAATGGTGCCTACGGCAAGATTTCCGCACGCCGCGGACTGGCATTTCCTCTGCTACAAAGTGATAGCTTGCCTGACCGGATCTACCTGATCAACGGGCGCTTTTTTGACCGCTACATGAATTCTGTTCCAGACGGCATGGTCGCAGACATTGCTTTCAAGGATGACGCAAAGGTGGTTTTCAAGTTGGACTCCTCCCAGCAGGGCAAAGGTGTGCATATTGTACAACGAAGTGATTTCTCTACAGACAAGTTGCTCAGCCTTGGTGAGGGTGTTTTGCAACAATTCATTCAGCAGCATGAGGTCTTCAGACAGTTGTCGCCAGAAGCTGTCGCAACACTTCGACTAACAACGGTTATGGATCCGTCGGGCCCACCTGTTTTGAGAGCTGCATTCCTGAGAATGGGGCGCGCAGGAAACAACCATATTGTTACCGATGCTGAAATCGATGTTGCCATCGACATTCACTCAGGGGCGTTCCATGATTGTGCTTATACGAGCAACTGGGAACCTTGCACACATCACCCGGATACCGGCCACGCATTTAGAAATCAGATATTGCCCGGATTCTCTGAGAGTGTTGCGTTAGTTTTGAAATTGCACGGAAAGCTGAGCTACGTTCAAAATATTGGTTGGGACATTGCAATAAACGCCGAAGGCAAGCCTGTGCTCATGGAATGGAACGGAGGGCACAATGACATCGTTTTTTCAGAAGCGACGACAGGCCCTTGCTTCAGAGGGCTCGGCTGGGAACATATCCATAGGACCCACCCACATCTCAATCGTAGCCCTCCGTCCAGAATTGCGAAACTTCTCAACGGCAGGCATTGATTATGGATATTCTCTCCACAATACAGAAACTGTAGCGCAAAAAAAGGACTACTCACGATCACTTGAAGCCACCGGAAAGCTCTGAAATAGTTGCCAAAAGGGTATCCGCGGGATGCCGGCAGGAGGGTTGCTGAGTGGTGTCACTCGTCAGGTCCAGCGCGCTCGCTCTGGCCGCCAGTGTCTTCCTGTGTGTGGGGGCGCTGGCGCTCGCACAGAACACGCCGCCCATTGCGCTGCCGCCGGACGACTACAGCGCCGATGCCGACCCCGAATATTACGGCGAATATGAATATGACGACGCATATACCGGCAGCGGCCTGGAGACGGATGTCAGCCGCGTAGAGGCCGCGCACAAAGCCTATCTGCGCGAAGGCGACCTCCAACTCGTGCGGCCGGAAGCGGCGGACATTGAAATCGAGCCAACGGCGCCGCCTGGCTGGCTTCAGGCCATCGGAGATTTTCTCGAAGCGCTTGGGCCTGTGTTCCGGGTAATTTTCTGGATCGCTGTGGCCGCCGTTATTCTGGGGCTTCTGTATTTCCTGTTCGGCGAAGCCATCCGCATGCGGCTCGGTTTCACGCGGAAGGAGAAGGTGAAGGCGGCAGACGATGTGCTGACCGACATTCGCCCGGACGCCGCGCGCGCGCGCTCCCTGCTGGAGGAAGCCGACGCGCTGGCGCGCGAGGGACGGTTTGCAGAGGCGGTTCACCTGTTGCTGTTCCGGTCGATCGAAGACGTGCAGGAGCGGCTGGAGGGCGGCGTGCCAACTTCGCTGACGGCGCGGGAGATTGCCGGGCTTGGCAGCCTGCCCGACCGCGCGCGCCGGGCGCTGAAGCCGATCATCCAGATTGTTGAGAACAGCTTTTTCGGCGGGCGGGAAGTGGACGCGGCCGGATGGCAGAGCGCGCGCCGCAGTTATGAAGAGTTTGCCTTCGGGGAGGGTTGGGCATGAGTTCGCAGGGCGACTCCCCCTTCTCGGCCCGTGTGGTGGCCATTCTGGTGGCGATTGCCGTGATTTCGTTTGGCGGCGTCATGGTGATGGCGGGCTGGGCGCCGGAGCTGCGCGACCGCAATCAGGCCGGCGATCACCCCTATTCGACATCTGCGCTTGGCTATAACGGCTTCGTGCGCCTGATGGAGGCACAGGGCTATCCGGTCAGAGTGTCACGCCTGGAGCGTGATCTGGAGACACGCGATTGGGGGCTGATGATCGTGACCCTGCCCGCCTATGGCAATCT
>NCJR01000212.1 GCA_002282555.1 Rhodobacterales bacterium 34-62-10 | reverse complement strand
GCACGATGACGGTGTCGATGGCATCCACAGCGTCACCCGTCGGGCAATGCGGATCAAGGGCGGGGTTCCAGCTCATCTCGGTCTCTCCTTCCGATCAGGTCCGAGAGAAAAGATACACCATTGCAGCATTGCACAAAACACCGCCAATCTGACAGCCCATGTGCGAAAATCAGACAGCAGCGATGCGCGGCTCCTCCGTGGGCGGCAGCGCCTCGACCTGATCGGCATTCATCAGCCCCGCGACACGCTCCAGCGCGGCCAGCAGCATCAACTGCTCCCACTCGGGCAGCGCTTCGAACTTGGCGCTGAAGGCGGCGTAAAGCGGGTTGGGCGCATTGGCCAGCTGCGTGCGCCCCGCTTCGGTCGCGGTGACGCGGATCAGGCGGCGATCCTGCTCGCTGCGACGGCGGGTGACGAATCCCCGCGCCTCCAACTTGTCGATCAGGGATGTGATCGTGGCCTGCGACACACCCGAACGCCGCGCGATTTCCTTGGGCGTGCTGCGATCATCCTCGGCCACGATTTCCAGCACGATCATCTGCGCCAGCGTCAGCCCCGTGCGCCGCGCCAGGGCACGCGCATTGGTATCGGTCACATGCATGATGCGCCGCAGGGTGACAAGGGCGGATTCGGATCGGCTGGTCATGGATATACCCCAGGTGGACGGCGGTCCATTCTGACCCGGTCCTGCCCCGCTTGCAAGATAGTCATTTGATTGCCGAAGCATAACATCCTCTCTTATATCTTCGTTTGTCGAAGTACTTTTCTTCCCTCTCCGCCGCAAAATCGCGGCTTGGCTCCGTATAACATAGATAAATCAGTGAAAATTGCAAATTTTGATCAGATTGCCCAAAAGGGTTGCAATTTGATAATCAAACTATATCTTTCGGTCATCGAATGAAATAGCGCCAAGAGGGACCGATGTCCGACGACATGAACACGATCAAGACGACCCGCAGGGCCAATGTCCGCCTGCGCAAACCGACCGTCGAGGATGGCTCGGACGTCTGGGAGTTGATCAGCGCGTGCAAGCCGCTTGACGAGAACTCGATGTATTTCAACCTGATCCAATGCGATCATTTCGCCGACACCTGCATCCTGGCCGAGCGTGAGGGGCGAATCGTCGGCTGGATTTCGGGCCATATCCCGCCTGAAAAACCTGATGCCCTGTTCGTCTGGCAGGTCGCCGTCAGCCCCGAGGCGCGGGGGCTGGGTCTGGCCGGCCGCATGTTGCGCGCGCTGTTCGACCGGCCCGAACTGGCCGAGGTGACGCGGATCGAAACCACGATCACGCGCGACAACAAACCCTCATGGGGTCTGTTCCGGGCTTTCGCCAAAAAGCGCGGCGGCACCCTGACCCATGCTCCGCATTTTGAAAAGGCGGCGCATTTCGATGGCAACCATGCCACCGAATATCTGGTCAATATCGACTTTTCCGCCGCGGCAAAAACTGCCGCGCAAGACGCCGTGCAAGCGCCACCTGCCCCCCAGCAGGACCACGACACCGCGCAGCAGCACGCCGCCTGATCCACCCATATCCGAAAGGTATCACCATGACACAGACCGACACAGCCGGTGTTTCCGGCATCTATGACCGTCGCGAATCCGCTGCCCGCAGCTATTGCCGCAGCTTCCCCACTGAATTCGTCAAGGCGAGTAACGCCACCATGACGGACGCGCAGGGGCGCGACTATATCGACTTTCTGGCGGGCTGTTCCTCGCTCAACTATGGCCACAACGACCCCGACATGAAGGATGCGCTGATCGCCCATATCGCGGCGGATGGCGTCACGCACGGCTTGGACATGCACACCAATGCCAAGACCAGGTTTCTTGAGGCGTTCGAGACGCTGATCCTCAAGCCGCGCGGCATGGATCACAAGATCATGATGACCGGTCCCACCGGCACCAACGCGGTCGAGGCTGCGATGAAACTGGCGCGCAAGGTGACGGGCCGCCACAATATCGTGGCCTTCACCAATGGTTTCCACGGCATGACGCTGGGCGCGCTGGGGGCCACCGGCAATGCAGGCAAGCGTGGCGGCGCGGGCATGCCGATCCCCGGCGTCACCCACCTGCCCTATGAAGGGGCCTTCGGTGAGGGCGTCGATACGCTGGCCCAGATCGAGATGATGCTGGACAATCCGTCGTCGGGCATGGACGCGCCCGCGGCCTTCCTGCTGGAACCGGTGCAGGGCGAAGGCGGTCTGAACGCCGCATCCGCCCGCTGGATCAAGGGCATCGCGGCTTTGGCCAAGAAACACGGCGCGCTGCTGATCCTGGATGACATTCAGGCCGGGATCGGGCGCACCGGCACCTTCTTTTCCTTCGAGGAGATGGGTGTCATGCCCGACCTGATCCCGCTGGCCAAATCGCTGTCCGGCATGGGCCTGCCCTTTGCCGCGCTGCTGATCCGGCCTGAATTCGATATCTGGAAACCGGCGGAACATAACGGCACCTTCCGGGGCAACAACCATGCCTTTGTCACCGCCCGTGTCGCGCTTGAGAAGTTCTGGGCCGATGACGCCTTCCAGACCCAGATCGCCGACAAAGCCAAGCTGCTGAACACCCGTCTGGCCGCGATTGCGGAACTGGTCCCCGGTGCCACCCTCAAGGGGCGCGGCATGATGCAGGGCATTGACGTGGGCTCCGGTGAACTGGCCGGCGCCATCTGCGCCACCTGCTTCGAGCATGGCCTGATCATCGAGACATCGGGCGCCCATGACGAGGTGGTCAAGGTGCTGGCCCCCCTGACCATCCCGATGGAACAGCTGGAAGCGGGCCTTGATATCCTCAAGGCCGCGACCCGCGCCCATACCCAGAACCACAAGATTGCAGCGGAGTAAGCAAAGATGATCGTACGTGATTTCAACATCGAAAAGAAAACCGACCGCCGCGTGGCGGATCAGCGCTGGGAATCGGTTCGCCTGCTGCTGGCCGATGACGGAATGGGCTTTTCCTTCCATATCACCACCATCGAAGGCGGCAGCGAGCATACCTTCCACTACAAGAACCACTATGAAAGCGTCTATTGCATCGCGGGCGAAGGCTCGATCGAGGATCTGGCCACAGGCGAGCGGCACCATATCCAGCCCGGTGTGATGTATGCGCTGAACCTGAATGACAAGCATACCCTGCGGGCACAATCCGAACTGGTGCTGGCCTGCTGCTTCAATCCGCCCGTGACCGGCACCGAGGTGCACCGCGCCGATGGCTCCTACGCCGCGGCCGAGTGATCAAACCATCCCAACACGGAAAGGGCGACCGGCTGATGGGCCGGCGCGAACCTGACATGACACATACCGTTGAAAAGATCGGCGGCACCTGCATGAGCCGCGCCCCCGAACTGCTGGACAGCCTGTGGCTGCGCGATGACCCTTACGGGCGCATCTTCGTGGTCTCGGCCTTTGGCGGGATCACGAACCGCCTGCTCGAGCACAAGAAATCCGGCCAGTCCGGGGTCTATGCCCTGTTTGCCGATGCCGACAATGACGAAGGCTGGTCCGAGGCATTGACCGCGACAGGGGCCGAGATGATCCGCCTGAACAGCGAAATCCTGTCCGACGTGGGCGACCGCCAGCGCGCCGATGCTTTCGTCCGCGACCGGATCGAGGGCGCGCGCGCCTGCATGATCGACCTGCAACGCCTGTGCTCTTACGGCCATTTCCGCATCGAGGCGCATCTGATGACGCTGCGCGAATTGCTGTCCGGGTTGGGCGAGGCACATTCGGCCTTCGTCTCGACCCTGCTCTTGAACCGCAACGGCGTGAATGCGCGCTTCGTGGACCTGACAGGCTGGCGCGACGACGCGCAGCCCGATCTGGAAACCCGGATCAGCCAAGGCTTGGAGGGGCTGGACCTGTCGTCCGACCTGCCCATCGTGACGGGCTACGCGCAATGCTCCGAAGGCTTGATGCGCGAATATGACCGTGGCTATACCGAGGTGGTCTTTGCGCATATGGCCGCGCAGACGCATGCGGCCGAGGCGATCATCCACAAGGAATTCCACCTCTCCAGCGCCGATCCCAAGCTGGTGGGGCTGGACAATGTCCGCAAGATCGGGCGCACGTCTTACGATGTGGCCGATCAGCTGTCCAATCTGGGGATGGAGGCGATCCACCCCAATGCCGCCAA
>NCJR01000211.1 GCA_002282555.1 Rhodobacterales bacterium 34-62-10 | reverse complement strand
GGGGCCAAGTCGCCGCAACCTTGTCAAAACGGGCACCAACATGAACCGCACCCATCTTCCCGGCATCCTTGCCATGGCCGCCATCGTCGTGGCCTCGAACATCCTCGTCCAGTTCCTCTTCGGCCAATGGCTGACATGGGGCGCCTTCACCTATCCGCTGGCCTTCCTCGTCACCGATGTGATGAACCGCGTCTACGGTGCCGGTCCCGCGCGCCGTGTCGTATTCGTGGGCTTCGTCGTGGGCGTCATCTGCTCGCTGATCGGCACGCAGATCATGGGCGAATTCGGCCCCCTCGTAACGCTGCGCATCGCCATCGGCTCGGGCCTCGCCTTCCTCACCGCGCAACTGCTCGATGTGGCGATCTTCGACCGCCTGCGCGCGGGTCGCTGGTGGCGCGCGCCGCTGGCCTCCACCCTCATCGGCTCGACCGTGGATACCGCGCTCTTCTTCACCATCGCCTTCTCGGCCAGCCTCAGCTTCATCGAACCCGCCAATGACGTGTCCTGGGCCGCCGAGGTTCTGCCCCTTCTGGGCGTCGGCCCCATGGCCCCGCTCTGGGTCTCGCTCGCCGTTGCGGACTGGAGCGTGAAACTTCTGCTCGCTTTGGCAGCACTTATCCCCTTCCGCATCATCGTGGGGGCACTCACCCCGCGCACCACATGATTTTGTTTTTGACATCTGCTGATTTTGTGGCAACCTGACCTCAGGCGAAACAATTGAAAGGAGGTGCTCTAGTGTCTAACGGGATATTGGAGAGAGGTGTCGGAACAGTTCGGGGGGCGCAGTCCTGAGGCAGCCCTTGGGGATGCAACATACGAATTGGTGAGAGCCTAACCGGCCCCACCTCCGTAAATCTCAGGGGGCCATCCGCAAGGGTGGCCCTTTCTGTTTGCCCGCCATCCGCAAGGGTGGCCCTTTCTGCTTGGCGCGATGCCGCGCCCGCCCTACAGGTCCGTCATGCTGCATATCACCGACGCCATCATCATTCAGGATTGGGAGCTGACCGAACAGTTCATCCGCGCCAGCGGTCCGGGCGGGCAGAACGTCAACAAGGTCTCCTCTGCCGTCGAACTGCGCTTCGAGGCGGAACGCTCCCCCAACTTGCCCCTGCCGGTCAAGAACCGCCTGCGCCGTCTGGCCGGGCGGCGCTGGACCAAGGAAGGCGCCATCGTCCTGCAAGTCGATGACACCCGCAGCCAGGTCCGCAACCGCGAGATTGCCCGCGACCGTCTGGCCGAACTGATCCGCGCGGCCCTTGTCGCCCCGAAACGCCGCGTGGCGACCAAACCCACCTTCGGCTCGGTCAAACGCCGCATCAAGGCCAAGAAAGTGCGCGGCGAGGTCAAGGCGATGCGCGGCCGCGTCGAGGGCGAGGAGTGACCGCAAGGTCACGACCGAGCCACCCCCGTCATCAGATTTTCACTTGATATGGCGGGCATTTGCCCCTATCCACCCGCTTCCTGTTGACGTCCCGCCCTGCCACTCGCAGGCCGCCATACATGGGGGAAGGCTCGATGCTGCACACGCCTTACTACCTGATCGACAAGGCACATCTGCTGCCCAATCTGGAAAAGATCGCCCATCTGCGCGAAACATCCGGTGCCAAGGCGCTGCTTGCGCTGAAATGCTTTGCCACATGGTCGGTCTTCGACATGATGGCCGAGTATATGGACGGCACCACTTCCTCCTCCCTGTTCGAGGTGAAACTGGGCCGCGAGAAATTCCCCGGCGAAACGCACGCCTATTCCGTCGCCTGGGCCGATCACGAGATTGCCGAGGTTCTGGCCAATTCCGACAAGGTGATCTTCAACACCGCCAATCAGCTCCGCCGGTTCGAGGGCGTCAGCCGTGGCCACACCCGTGGGCTGCGCGTCAATCCCGGTGTCTCCACCTCCAGCTTCGATCTGGCCGATCCCGCCCGCCCCTTCAGCCGTCTGGGCGAACATGACCCCGCCGTGATCGAACCTGTTCTCGATCTGGTCAGCGGCTTCATGTTCCACAACAACTGCGAAAACGCCGATTTCGACCGTTTCGATGCGATGCTGGGCAGTATCGAACAGCGTTTCGGCCATCTGATCCGCAAGATGGAATGGATCTCCCTCGGCGGCGGCATCCATTTCACCGGCGAAGGCTATCCGCTGGATCGTCTGGCCGAACGCCTCAAGCGTTTCGCAGGCCAGAACGAGGTGCAGGTGTATCTCGAACCCGGCGAGGCGGCGATCACCAAATCCACCACGCTGGAACTGACCGTTCTGGACACGCTCTACAACGGCAAGAACCTCGCCATCGTCGACAGCTCGATCGAGGCGCATATGCTCGACCTGCTGATCTACCGCGAAAGCGCCAAGGTCGCGCCTGACGCGGGGCCAGAGGAATGGATGATCTGCGGCAAATCCTGCCTGGCGGGCGACATCTTCGGCGAATTCCGCTTCCCCGCCGCCCTGAAAGCAGGCGACCGCATCAGCATTCAGGACGCCGCCGGTTACACGATGGTCAAGAAGAACTGGTTCAACGGCGTGAAAATGCCCGCCATCGCCATCCGCGAACTCGACGGCACCGAACGCCTGGTGCGCGATTTCGGCTATGACGATTTCGTCGCCGCCCTGTCCTGATAAAACAGTCGTGATCACCCGCGCCGGGGGTATGGCGCTTTCCCTGCAACTGGAACCTTAAAGGAGGTCTGGTGACACCATGAAACGCAACGTGCTTATCATCGGCGCCGGTGGCGTGGCTCAGGTCGTGGCGCATAAATGCGCGCAGAACAATGATGTGCTGGGCGATCTGCATATCGCCAGCCGGACGGTCGCGAAATGTCAGGCGATCCTCGACTCGGTGCATGAAAAAGCCGCGATGAAGGTGCCCGGCGTGTTCAAGGCCCATGCGCTGGACGCGATGGATACGAATGCCGTGGCCCAATTGATCCGCGATACCGGATGCCAGATCGTGATCAACGTGGGCTCGCCCTTCGTGAACATGACCGTGTTGCAAGCCTGCATCGAAACCGGTGCCGCCTATATGGACACGGCCATCCACGAAGACCCCGCCAAGATTTGCGAAACCCCGCCATGGTATGGCAATTACGAATGGAAACGCCGCGAAGCCTGCGCGCAGGCAGGCGTGACCGCCATCCTTGGCATCGGCTTCGATCCGGGCGTGGTCAACGCCTATGCGCGGCTGGCGGCGGATGACTATATGGACACCGTCACCTCCATCGACATCGTGGATATCAACGCAGGCTCGCATGGCCGCTGGTTCTCGACCAATTTCGACCCCGAAATCAACTTCCGCGAATTCACCGGCACGGTCTACAGCTGGCAGAACGGCGCATGGCAGACCAACACCATGTTCGAAGTGGGCAAGGAATGGGACCTGCCGGTCGTCGGCAAGCAAAAAGCCTATATGACCGGCCATGACGAGGTGCATTCGCTGGCCGCCAACTATCCGGGCGCCGATGTGCGCTTCTGGATGGGCTTTGGCGATCACTATATCAACGTTTTCACCGTGCTAAAAAACCTTGGCCTTCTGTCCGAGCAGCCGGTGAAAACCGCCGAAGGGCTCGAGGTGATCCCCCTCAAGGTCGTCAAGGCCGTCCTGCCCGACCCCTCCAGCCTCGCCCCGGATTACACTGGCAAAACCTGCATCGGTGATCTGGTCAAAGGCACCAAGGATGGCCACCCGGTCGAGGTGTTCATCTACAACATCGCCGACCACAAGGACGCCTATAACGAAGTGGGCAGTCAGGGCATTTCCTACACCGCAGGCGTGCCCCCCGTCGCCGCCGCGATGCTGATCGCGAATGGCACATGGGACACCGGCACCATGGTGAATGTTGAGGAGTTGGACCCCAAACCCTTCCTCACCCTGCTGGACCAGATCGGCCTGCCCACCCGCGTCAAGGATGCGGCGGGCGACCGCGCGTGGAACGCCTGAAACACATGATCAGGCAGGCCCTCCGGTCTGCCTGACCTCCCCCAAGGGCGAGATGACCTTGCCCCCCGCGGCCAAAGCATCCTCCAGATCATGGGTCACAAGGATCGCCGGTATCCCCTCGGCCCGCACTTGCCCAAAGACGAAATCCCGCATCTGCCGCCGCAAATCTGCATCCAGCCGTGAAAACGGCTCATCCAGCAGCAGCGCGCGCGGCGCACTCAGCA
>NCJR01000210.1 GCA_002282555.1 Rhodobacterales bacterium 34-62-10 | reverse complement strand
TAGGCCATCAGTCATGAAAATACTGTTCCTTGGCGATGTCATGGGCCGGGCCGGACGGCAGGCCGTATCCGAGAACCTTCCCCGTCTGCGGGCGGAGTGGAAGCTGGATTTCGTGGTGGTCAATGGCGAGAACGCCTCGAGCGGGGCGGGGCTGACGGCGGATCATGCGCGGGTGTTGCTGGCGGCGGGGGCGGATTGCCTGACGCTGGGGGATCATGCCTTCGATCAGAAGGACATGCTGCAATATATCGAAACCGAGCCGCGTGTGCTGCGGCCGCTGAACTTTGCCAAGGTTGCGCCGGGGCGCGGGCACCGGGTGTTTTCGGACGCGCGCGGGCGTAAGGTTCTGGTGACGCAGGTTCTGGGCAATGTGTTCATGAAGCGCGCCTATGACGATCCGTTCTCGGCCGTGGACCAAGTGCTGGCGGCGCATCCTTTGGGCGGGTCGGTGCAGGCGTCGATCGTGGATATCCATTGCGAGGCCACCAGCGAGAAGATGGGCATGGGCCATTTCTGCGCGGGCCGCGCCAGTCTGGTGGTGGGCACGCATACGCATGTGCCGACATCGGACACGATGATCCTTGGCGGGGCCACCGCCTATCAGTCGGATGCGGGGATGTGCGGCGATTACAACAGCGTGATCGGGATGGAGAAGGACGAGCCGATGCGCCGTTTCGTCACCGGGATGGCCAAAGGGCGGTTCAGCCCGGCGCTGGGCGAGGCGACGCTGTCGGGGGTTTATGTCGAGACGGACGATCTGACGGGCCGCGCGCTGCGGGTGCAGGCGGTGCGGCAGGGCGGGCGGCTTGAGGCGGCGGGACCCTGATGCGGCGTGCCGGATGAGATCCCCGCGCGGTGAGGCGGCGGCGCTGTTTGCGCTGTTGCTGCTGCTGGGCGCGGGCTGGGGGATCACGCAGCCCCTGACCAAGATCGCGGTCAGCACGGGGCATGGGCATTTCGGCCTGATCTTCTGGCAATTGGTGATCGGGGCGGCGCTGATGGCGGGGATTGCCGCTGTCACAGGGCGGCGGTTGCCGCTGGGACGCGGGGCGCTGCGGGTTTACAGCGTGATTGCGCTGGTGGGCACGGTGCTGCCCAATACGGCCTCCTATCAGGCGGCGGTGCATCTGCCATCGGGGGTGTTGTCGATCCTGCTGTCGCTGATCCCGATGATGGCGTTTCCCATCGCCCTGGGGCTGGGGTTGGAGCGGTTCAGCCTGCGCCGTCTGGCGGGGTTGGGGCTGGGTCTGACGGGGGTGGCGCTGCTGGTGCTGCCTGAGGCGAGCCTGCCCGATGCGGCGATGGTGGCATGGGTGCCGATCGCGATCCTTGCCTCGCTGTGTTATGCGTTCGAGGGCAATTATGTGGCGCGCTGGGGCACGGCGGGGCTGGACCCGGTGCAGGTGTTGCTGGGCGCGTCGGTCACCGGGGCGCTGATGGTGCTGCCGTTGATGCTGGGATCGGGGCAGTGGATCAGCCCGTTTGCGCCCTTTGGTGCGGCGGAATGGGCGCTGCTTGCGTCATCGACGGTGCATGTGCTGGTCTATACCGCGTTTGTCTGGCTGATCGGGCGGGCGGGGTCGGTCTTTGCGGTGCAGGTCAGTTATCTGGTGACAGGGTTCGGTGTCATCTGGGCGATGCTGTTGCTGGGCGAGCGCTATGCGCCCATGATCTGGGCAGCGATGGGGTTGATGATGATGGGGATGGCGCTGGTGCAGCCGCGCCCCAAAGCGGTGCTTGCCCCTGCTGTGGGCATGGGCCAAGGTGAAGTTCGCTGAAATTTCAACAGGGTTGACATGCAGTTGTTCGAGTTCTCCCAGATGACGCAGGCCGTGTTGTGCCTTGTCGTGGTGTTGGGCATGTTCGTGTTTTTCGTCAAAGAGAGCTTTCCGGCCGAGGTTGTGGCCATCGGTGGCGCGGCGGTGATGCTGGTTCTGGGGTTGCTGCCCTATGACAAGGGGCTGGAGGTGCTGGCCAATCCTGCGCCCTGGACGATTGCGACGATGTTCATCGTGATGGGCGCGCTGGTGCGGACGGGGGCGCTGGATGCGTTCACATCGGTCGCGGACAGGCGCGCGCGCACGCATCCGCGCACGGCCATCGCGATGCTGATGGTGTTTGTGGTGCTGGCCTCGGCGATCATGAACAACACGCCTGTGGTGGTCGTGATGCTGCCCGTGTTCGTGCAATTGGCCCGGACGATGGGAATGTCGGCCAGCAAGCTGTTGATCCCGCTGAGTTATTCCGCGATCCTTGGGGGGACGCTGACCCTGATCGGGACATCGACCAATCTGCTGGTGGACGGGGTTGCGCGGGCGCAGGGGATGGAGGGGTTCACCATTTTCGAGGCGACGCCGCTGGCCGTTGTTCTGGTGTGCTGGGGCATGATCTATTTGTGGCTGTTCGGGCCGATCCTGCTGCCGGATCGTGACAGCATGGCCAATCTGCTGTCCGACAAGAGCCGGATGAAATTCTTTACCGAGGCTGTGATCCCCCCCGACAGCAACCTGATCGGGCGCGAGGTCACGGGGGTGCAGTTGTTCAAGCGCGAAGGGGTGCGGCTGATCGATGTGATCCGGGGGGATCAGTCGTTGCGGCGCAATCTGCAGGGGGTTGCACTTGAGGTGGGTGACCGCGTGGTCCTGCGGACCCAGATGACCGAGCTTTTGAGCCTGCAACGGGACAAGTCCCTGCGCCGGGTCGATCAGGTGTCGGCGGTCGAGACCACGACGGTCGAGGCGCTGATCACGCCGGGCTGCAAGATGGTGGGTCGGTCGCTGGGGTCGTTGCGGCTGCGGCGGCGGTTCGGGGTCTATCCGTTGGCGGTGCATCGGCGCAACCAGAACATCGGGCGGCAGCTGGACGAGTTGATCGTGCGCGTCGGTGATACGCTGCTGCTGGAGGGGGCGCCTGCGGATATCCAGCGTCTGGCGACCGAGATGGACATGGTCGATGTCTCGCATCCCACGGCGCGGGCGTTCCGGCGGGGGCATGCGCCGATTGCCATCGTGTCGCTGCTGGGGATCGTGGTTCTGGCCGGGTTGGGGGTGGCGCCGATCCTGGCTTTGGCGGTGCTGGCGATGGCGGTTGTGTTGCTGACGCGCTGCATCGATGCGGATGAGGCGTTCTCATTCGTCGAGGGGCGGTTGTTGTCGCTTATCTTTGCCATGCTCGCCATCGGTGCGGCGCTGGAGCATACCGGGGGCATCACGCTGATCGTGGATGCGGTGGCCCCGTCGCTGTCGGCGCTGCCGCCGTTCTTTATCGTCTGGGCGATTTATCTGCTGACGTCGATGCTGACCGAGATGGTGTCGAACAATGCCGTGGCGGTCGTGGTCACGCCGATCGCCATCGGTTTGGCGCAGGCGATGGGGATTGATCCGCGTCCGCTGGTGGTGGCGGTGATGATCGCGGCCTCGGCCAGTTTCGCGACGCCGATCGGGTATCAGACCAACATGATGGTTTACGGTCCCGGCGGTTATCGGTTCACCGATTTCCTGCGCGTGGGGATTCCGCTGAACCTGAGCATGGGGGTGTTGAGTGCGGCGCTGATCCCGTTGATCTGGCCGCTGTGACGCCGCGCGCATGAGCGTTCAAGCGGCCTTGCGAGGGGCCGTGTTGCTGGCATATAGAGGCGCGAAACGCCACTAGGCTTGACAAGACACAGACGGAGGCACGCATGGCCGGCCACTCAAAATGGGCAAACATCCAGCATCGCAAGAACCGTCAGGATTCGGTGCGGGCAAAGCTTTTCTCGAAGATGTCCAAGGAAATCACCGTGGCGGCCAAGATGGGCGACCCGGACCCGGAAAAGAACCCGCGCCTGCGGTTGGCGGTGAAGGAGGCGAAGTCGCAATCCTGCCCCAAGGATGTGATCGAGCGCGCCATCAAGAAGGCCATCGGCGGCGAGGGCGAGGCTTACGAGGAAATCCGTTATGAAGGATACGGGCCCAATGGTGTGGCGATCATCGTCGAGGCGATGACCGACAACCGCAACCGGACTGCGTCCAACGTGCGCTCGACCTTTACCAAGAATGGCGGCAATCTGGGCGAGACGGGGTCTGTGGCCTTCATGTTTGATCGCAAGGGCGAGATCACCTATCCCGCAAAGGTGGGCGATGCCGACACCGTGCTGATGGCCGCGATCGAGGCCGGGGCCGAGGATGTGGA
>NCJR01000209.1 GCA_002282555.1 Rhodobacterales bacterium 34-62-10 | reverse complement strand
GCAAGCGCGCGTTCACGCCATCAGGTGCGCGGGCTGATCCCGAGGAGCGATGGAATGACCTGGAAGACCCTTGATGACATGGACCTTGACGGCAAGCGGGTTCTGGTGCGCGTGGATATCAACGTGCCCGTCGAGAAGGGCAAGGTCACGGATACGACGCGGATCGAGAAGATCGCGCCCACCGTGCGCGACATTCTTGCCCGCGGCGGGCGGGTGCTGCTGGTGGCGCATTTCGGGCGGCCCAAGGGCAAGGTGGTGCTGGATATGAGCCTGCGCGTGACGATCCCGGCGCTGGAGAATGTGCTGGCGCGGCATGTCACATTTGTCGAGACCTTTGACGGGGCCGAGGCCGCGACCAATGACGTGGTGCTGCTGGAAAACATCCGCTTTCATCCCGGCGAGGAGGCCAATGACCCGGCCTTTGCCGCGGAACTGGCAGAGCTGGCGCAGGTCTATTGCAATGACGCGTTTTCAGCCGCGCATCGCGCCCATGCCTCGACCGAGGGGCTGGCGCATCTGATGCCTGCCTGCGCGGGGCGGCAGATGGAGGCGGAGTTGCGGGCGCTGGAGGCGGCCTTGAGCAAGCCCAAGCGCCCCGTGGGTGCGGTTGTGGGCGGGGCCAAGGTGTCGACCAAGATCGAACTTCTGGAGAATCTGGTCGAGAAGCTGGATGTGCTGATCATCGGCGGCGGCATGGCCAACACGTTTCTGGCGGCACAGGGCGCGCAACTGGGCGCGTCGCTGCGCGAGGCGGAGTTTGAAGAGACCGCGCGCGAGATTCTGGCCAAGGCCGCCCGGACCGGTTGCAAGGTGATCCTTCCTGTGGATGGCAAAGTGGCGCGCAAGTTCGGTGCGGGCGTGCCGTTTGACGTGATGCCGCTGGGCGCGGACACGGTGCTGGAGGCGGATCAGATGGTTCTGGACGCGGGTCCACAGTCCATCGCGGCGATTGCGGCGGCGTTCGATGGGTTGGAGACCCTGATCTGGAACGGGCCGCTGGGCGCGTTCGAGATCGCGCCCTTTGACGAGGCGACGGTTGCGACCGCACGCCATGCGGCGGCGCTGACCCGCGCAGGCCGTCTGGTGACGGTCGCGGGTGGGGGCGACACGGTCGCAGCGCTGCATGCGGCGGATGCGGCGGATGATTTCACCTATATCAGCACAGCGGGCGGTGCCTTTCTTGAGTGGATGGAGGGCAAGACCCTGCCCGGTGTGGCCGCACTTGAGGTCAGTGCCTGAGGCAGGCGCGGTCATCCGGATATTTGCAGCAAGAAGAAGCGGCAAGTCTGCGATTTTGCGGCAAATTTCTGCTGTTTTTAAGGGAATTCGGCCAAAAAGGGATTCACAAGGCGAATCGCCTGTGGCATGGTTCGGGAAAGCGCCGGCACAGGCGCAAGGCAAAGGCAGAGCAATGACATCCCGCACCCGTCCCGCATTTGGCGTCGTGATCTTTTTCGCTGTGGCGTTCAGCCTTGCGGCCTATTTCACCTTTGCCGCCGTGCAGGGCAATTACGGGCTGTTCCGGCGCGCCGAAGTGAGTGCCGATGCCGAGAAGCTGCGGCAGGAACTGGCGGTGCTTGAGGCGCGTGTCGCGCGGATGGAGAACCTGACCAAGCGGTTGTCGGATGAGTATCTGGACCTTGATCTGCTGGACCAGCAGGCGCGCGATGTGCTGGGCCTGATGCGGACCGACGAGATCGTGGTGCGCTGAGGCTGAGCCCTGAGCCCTGAGCCGGGGCAGCCGCGCCAAACGCTTGAAAAACTTTGCACTCGCATCACGGGGTTGAATCCTGTATTAAATAGTTTAACGCTAAACTATCTTGATATGCAGGAGGGGGACACCGCATGGCCACCAGAAAAACCCAAAAGGTTTCAAATGTTTCTGCCGAGGAGCTGAAAGGTTTTTACCGCGACATGCTGCTGATCCGGCGATTCGAGGAGAAGGCGGGGCAGCTTTACGGGATGGGTCTGATCGGTGGTTTCTGCCATCTCTATATCGGGCAGGAAGCGGTGGTCGTGGGTCTTGAGGCAGCGGCCGAGGAAGGTGACAAGCGCATCACATCCTATCGCGATCACGGGCATATGCTGGCTTGCGGGATGGACCCGAACGGGGTGATGGCGGAGTTGACCGGGCGCGAGGGGGGATACTCCAAGGGCAAGGGCGGCTCGATGCACATGTTCTCGAAGGAGAAGCATTTCTACGGCGGGCATGGCATCGTGGGCGCGCAGGTGCCGCTGGGTGCGGGTCTGGCCTTTGCGGACAAGTATCTGGGGAATGGGCGGGTGACCTTTGCCTATTTCGGGGATGGTGCGGCGAACCAGGGCCAGGTTTACGAGACCTTCAACATGGCCGCACTCTGGAAGCTGCCGGTGATCTTCGTGATCGAGAACAACCAATATGCCATGGGGACATCGCAGCAACGCTCGACCTCCTCGGCCGAGATTTACGAGCGCGGGTTGGCCTTTGGCATTCCCGGCGAGGCGGTTGACGGGATGGACGTGCTGGCGGTGAAGGCGGCGGGCGAGAAGGCCGTGGCGCATGCGCGGGCTGACGGGCCGTATATCCTTGAGATCAAGACCTATCGCTATCGCGGCCATTCCATGTCGGACCCGGCCAAGTACCGCACCCGCGAGGAAGTGCAGAAGATGCGCGACGAGAAGGATGCGATCGAGCATGTGCGCGATCTGCTGCTGTCGGGCAAGCATGCGACCGAGGATGACCTGAAGGCCATCGACAAGGAAATCAAGGATATCGTCAATGCGAGCGCCGAGTTCGCCAAGGAAAGCCCGGAGCCCGCGCTGAGCGAGCTTTGGACCGATATCTATGCAGATGAAGTGCCGCAGAGCGCGTAAGGGAGAATTGAAACATGGCAACTGAAATCCTGATGCCCGCCCTGTCGCCCACGATGGAAGAGGGCACGCTGGCCAAATGGCTGGTCAAGGAAGGCGATACCGTGAAGGCCGGGGACATTCTGGCCGAGATCGAGACCGACAAGGCCACGATGGAGTTCGAGGCGGTGGATGAGGGCGTGATCGGCAAGCTGCTGGTGGCCGAGGGGACCGAGGGGGTGAAGGTCAACGCGGCGATTGCGACGCTGCTGGAGGATGGCGAGAGCGCCTCTGACGCGGCGCCCAAGGCCGAGGCGAAAGCCGAGGCACCCAAGAAGGATGCACCCAAGGCGGAGGCACCCAAGGCGGCGGGCGCTGCGGCCCCTGCCCCGGCAGCGCCCAAGGCGGCCAAGATGCAGGCGGACTGGCCCGAGGGGACCGAGACCCGCAAGCAGACCGTGCGCGAGGCATTGCGCGATGGGATGGCCGAGGAGATGCGGCGCGATCCCAATGTCTTTCTGATGGGCGAGGAAGTGGCCGAATATCAGGGTGCCTATAAGATCAGCCAAGGCATGCTGGACGAGTTCGGCCCCAAGCGCGTGATCGATACGCCGATCACCGAGCATGGTTTCGCCGGGATCGCCGTGGGCGCGTCCTTTGGCGGGTTGCGGCCCATTGTGGAGTTCATGACCTTCAACTTTGCCATGCAAGCGATTGACCAGATCATCAACTCGGCGGCCAAGACGCTGTATATGTCGGGCGGTCAGATGGGCGCGCCGATGGTGTTCCGTGGTCCCAATGGGGCGGCGGCGCGGGTGGGTGCGCAGCATAGCCAGGACTATGCGGCATGGTACACGCAGATTCCGGGTCTGAAGGTGGTGATGCCCTATTCGGCGGCGGACTATAAGGGTCTGATGAAAACCGCGATCCGCGATCCGAACCCGGTGATTTTCCTTGAGAACGAGATCCTTTACGGGCGCAGCTTTGATGTGCCGGTGATGGATGACTATACGGTGCCGTTCGGCAAGGCCAAGATCTGGCGCGAGGGCACGGATGTGACCATCGTCAGCTTCGGGATCGGCATGACCTATGCGCTGGAAGCGGCGGAGCGTTTGGAAAAGGACGGGATCAGCGCCGAGGTGATCGATCTGCGGACCCTGCGCCCCTTGGATTACGACACGCTGATTGCATCGGTGATGAAGACCAACCGCTGCGTGACAGTCGAGGAAGGCTTCCCCGTGGGGTCGATCGGCAACCATCTGTCGGCCTATATCATGGAAAACGCCTTCGATTATCTGGACGCGCCCGTCATCAACTGCACCGGCAAGGACGTGCCGATGCCCTATGCGGCCAAT
>NCJR01000013.1 GCA_002282555.1 Rhodobacterales bacterium 34-62-10 | reverse complement strand
GAGCCCGCGCAAGCGGGGCGTGGCCAGATAGATGCGGATGCCGCGCGTAGTGCGGTCATAGACACCGCGCGGCTCGGATGGGCGGGGACTGGGCAGCACGACCGAAACAACCATAAGGGCCGATGCGGCGAAACTGAGGACCGTGCCGAGGAAAAGCGAATTGTAGGACATCACCGCGAGCAGAAGGGCCGCCAGCGTCGGGCTGACGATGTTTTCCAGATCGTAGGCCAGCCGCGACAGTGACAGTGCGCGGGTATAGCGCGCCTCCTCGGGCAGAACGTCGGGGATCGTCGCTTGGAAGGTCGGCGTGAAGGCGGCGGAGGCCGATTGCAGCAGGAAGATCAGCACATAGACCTGCCACACCTCGGTCACGAAAGGCAGGGCCAGCGCCACACCCGCCCGCACCAGATCGAGCGTCACCAATAACGCGCGGCGCGGCACCCGGTCCGCGAAGGCCCCGGCAATGGGGGCGATACCGACATAGGCCACCATCTTGATGGTGAAAACCGTGCCGAGCACCAGCGCCGCGCCGTCCCCTGCAAGATCGAAAGCAAGAAGCCCGAGCGCCACCGTCGCGAGTCCGGTTCCCAGAAGCGCCACGACCTGCGCCAGAAACAGATGGCGGTAGGTGCAGTCGGAGAGGATGTCGAACATGGCGGACCTCAGAGATATCGGGCGATCGTCCGCAGCTCGGCGCGATCGGTTTCGGAGCCTTCGGCGTCCAGACAATGGTCCATGTGGTCATGGATCAGCGCCCGCTTGGCGTTCGTGACGGCCTTTTCGACCGCCTGCATCTGCTGGGCGATCTCAAGGCATGGCTTGCCCGCCTCGATCATCTCGATCACGGCGCGCAGGTGGCCGTCAGCACGTTTCAGCCGGGCAATCAGGGCGGGATGGGTTGCATGGACCGGGGGATTTGTCATAGATAAGGCTTATCCTCCCCTGGGGGATACAACAAGATGGTGCCACGACGCACCACGCGAGCGACGAGCGGGCAGGCAAAGCTGATGACAACCTTACGGACAATCGGAAAGGCCGCGTTCGCGACGCTTCTCTGCGCGGCCGTGCTTGTCTGGTCGGTGATGCCCGCAACCTCGCATACGCCTGCGATCCTCGACGTGCTTCAGGAGCACGCGGAAATAATTGCCGAGCACGGGCATTCGCACGGTCTGGAAGAAGACCTGGCTTGGGCCTCGCATGGACACAGCCACGACAGCGTCGATCACGATCATAGCCAGGCGGTCGTCCCTGGCCCCGATCTGTCGGCGCATCCCATGGAAATCTACAGGGCTGCGTGGCGGCTGGGTGCGGCCACGGCGAACACGTTACGGATAGACCTGATCGAACGACCTCCGCGCGTCTGATCGACCGCGCGCCATTGGCGCGTTGCAAGCAATCATCAAACAACTACGCGGAGTTCAATCCATGAATACAGTGCATCGGGGCTGGACCGATTCCGGCATGCGCCGGATCGTGATCCTGTCCTTCATTGCGCTGTCGGCACTCGTTCTGAGTGCCGGTCACGCGCTTGCCCATAACGTCACCGAAGGCGACGCGGGCTATATCCAGGAAATCTGGGGGGTAAACATCATCCCCTTCATGTATCTCGGCGCCAAGCACATGGTGACCGGCTACGACCACATCCTGTTCCTGCTCGGCGTCGTCTTCTTCCTCTACAAGATGAAAGATGTCGGCATCTATGTCAGCCTTTTCGCCATCGGGCACTCGACCACGATGCTCGCGGGCGTCTGGTTCGGATGGGGCATCAACGCCTACATCATCGATGCGATCATCGGCCTCTCGGTGGTCTACAAGGCGCTCGACAATCTGGGAGCCTACCAACGCTGGTTTGGCGTCCAGCCCAACACCAAGGCCGCAACGCTGATCTTCGGCTTCTTCCACGGCACGGGCCTGGCCACCAAGATCCTCGACTACGAGATCGCCTCGGACGGGCTGCTGGCCAACCTTCTGGCGTTCAACGTGGGCGTCGAACTGGGCCAGCTTCTGGCGCTTGCCGTGATCCTCATCGTCATGGGCTACTGGAGGAAATCCCCGAACTTCTTCCGCCAGGCCTACACCGCCAACGTAATCATGATGTCCATGGGGTTCATCCTCATGGGCCTGCAAATCACCGGCTACTTCGTAGCCACCTGAGAGTTTAGGAGATCCAAATGTTCAACGCAGAAAAACCAAGCCTCGATGAGCTGCCGACTTCCGCGCAACTTATCCGTTCCACCGCCATCGCTGCAGCCAGCGCCGTTGCGATCCTTGTGACCGTGGTGCTTCCCGCCGAATATAACATCGATCCGACAGGGATCGGCGGCGTTCTCGGGCTGAGCGAGATGGGCGAGATCAAGACCCAGCTCGCGGAGGAGGCCGAGGCCGACAAGGTGATGCAGCTTGAAGGGCAAGAGCAATCGAGCCTTATCAACGATATCTTCGGACTTTTTGTCGGTGCCGCCCACGCGCAGGAGGCCGAAGTCTGGCGCGACGAAACCACCTTTACGCTGGCACCCGGTGACAGTGCCGAGTGGAAGCTGGTCATGGAAGAGGGCCAGACGGTGGAATACCGGATGCTCGTCGAAGGCGGTCGGGTGAATTTCGACTTGCACGGCCACGGCGGCGGCAATTCGGTGACCTATGAAAAGGGCCGCGGCTCGACGGGCGATGAGGGCGAGATCATTGCGGCATTCGACGGCGAGCACGGCTGGTTCTGGCGAAATCGCGACAGCCAGCCCGCAACCGTGACTGTCCAGGTCCGCGGCGAATACACCGAATTCAAAGACGCAAGTTGACACAAGGGCAGCCATCGGCATGAAAGGATGCGGGTGGCTGCCTGGCTCCGAAGCAGGCCTTGGATGAGTATGTAAATCTCGACTCGAATTTTCCTCTGAAACTAACCTCCGGCATCCGTTGGCCGATCAGTGAGCACCCGAGGAGCAATGTCACGCCAGTGTTACAGGATACTTCTTGGGAAAACCGAACGCCCTGTTTTGCCACAGGTTTGTGGCCGGGGCAGAAACCACTCATCTTGGCACAGTGCCGGGTTCGATTTCCCATTTGCGTGGAAATCGGGCCAGGTTACGGGCTGCCTCCGCGAAGATACAATCGCCAACGGTTTCTCAGTCCGGGTCACAATAGATTAGATACAGCGCCTCGATCATCTGATGCACCCGCGGATCGGCGATACGATAGAAGATCGTCTGCCGATCGCGGCGCGTGGACACCATCCCGGCCTCGCGCAATCGGGCGAGATGCTGGCTAAGCGCCGATTGACTCAGTTCCAGCTGCGCCTGCAAGGCTCCGACCGATTGCTCGCCTTCCAGTAAGTGGCAGAGCACCATCAGTCTGTTGGAATTCGACAACAGCCCGAGGTGCACGGCGACTTCTGCCGCACGCGCCTGCAGAACCGGCAGCGACGGCCGGTTTTCATTTATATTAGTGTTGACTAATTTAGTCATGTCTTACATATAGCAGACGATACAGTGAACAACAATAGAAATAGACGAAAGGAGGCCCGTATGGGACCCGTCGTCACAACCGAATTCACGCCGTGGCTGTCGCTGTTCGGCGGCGCGCTGATCGGGCTCAGCGCCGTGATGGTCATGGGCTTGTTCGGCAAGATCGCGGGCATCACAGGGATCACCAAGGGGTTGACCGGATTGTTGCCCGGTGCCGGTGGACCCGACGACCGGGGCTGGCGGCTGTCGTTCCTGCTGGGTCTGATCGCGTCCCCTGTTGTCGTGCTGCTGGCGACCGGATCGTTCCCGCAGCAGACCGTGCCCGAGAACCTGCCCGGTATGGCCATCGCCGGACTGCTGGTCGGGGTTGGCACAGCGTTGGGATCGGGCTGCACGTCGGGGCACGGTGTGTGCGGCATTGCAAGATTGTCACCCCGGTCGCTGGTCGCGGTGAGCGTGTTTGTCGCCGCCGCCATCGTGACGACCACCCTGATCCGTCACGTATTTTAAGGAGCCTGTCATGCGTCCCATACTGGGTTTGATCGCCGGTTTGACCTTCGGCCTCGGGCTGATCCTGTCAGGCATGGCCGATCCTGCAAAAGTTCTGAACTTTCTCGACATCTTTGGGGTCTGGGATCCCAGTCTCGCCTTCGTCATGGGCGGTGCATCGATAACCGCCTTTGTCGGATACCGTTTGGTCTGGCGACAGAAGACCCCCATTGTCGGAACTCGATTCGACCTTCCAAAAGACGCCGAAATCGACACCCCCCTGCTGACCGGGGCCGCCATATTCGGCATCGGCTGGGGGCTTGGCGGCTTCTGTCCCGGTCCGGCCTGGACCGCTTTGGCGATGGGATCGGCCGGAATCCTCATGTTCCTGCCTGCCATGCTGATCGGCATCGTGCTGGGTGGAGCCGCGAAATCACTTTCCATCTTCAAAGTCAAAGGAGCCTGACCATGACAGACACCTCAAAACTTGACCAACCGATCGTGCGTCATTCGCCCTCGACCAGTGCGGGCAACCCCGATGTCTGGGGCATCTATGAACCCGATACCGGTTCAATCCAGTATATCTGTGCGGACCCCGCAACGAAGAAGGCCGCGTTGATCGACGTCGTGCTGAACTTCGATCCGGCCAGCTTCGCCACCGATACCCGTAGCATGGATCAGGTCCTTTCTCTGATTGATGAGCATGGTCTGACGGTGGAGTGGGTGCTGGATACGCATCCCCATGCCGATCACGCGATGGCATCGGCGCGGCTGAAAGACCGTACCGGCGCGCCCAATGCCATCGGCCAGAAAGTAAAAGAAATCGCCGACCTATGGCGCGGCATATACAACGCGCCGGACGCATTCGATCCCACCCGCGATTTCGACCGACTGTTTGCAGACGGCTATACGTTCAAGATCGGCGATCTGGAGGTTCGCGTGATGTTGTCGCCGGGCCATACGCTGGGGTCGATCACCTATATCTGCGGCAATGCGGCTTTCGTGCACGATACGTTCATGCAGCCCGACAGCGGCACCTCTCGCGCCGATTTTCCCGGTGGAAGCAGCGAAGAATTGTGGGACTCATTGCAGGCCATCTTGGCGTTGCCCGGCAACACGCGCCTGTTCATCGGCCATGACTACGGTGCCGAAGGCCGGGATGAGCCGGAATGGGAAGCGCGTGTCGACGATCACAAGGCGCATAACATCCACGTGGGCGGTGATACCGACAAGGCGACGTATGTCGAAACGCGCGACAGCCGCGACGCGACCCTAGCCCTGCCTGACCGGATGCTGGCCGTTTTGCAGATCAACCTGCGCGGCGGGCGGCTGCCGGACGCCGAAAGCGACGGGGCGCATTATCTGAAATTGCCCGTCGATAAATTCTAAAGGAGATATCCATGACCAAATCCATGAAAGACCTGGTGGCGGACGCCAAGACCCGTGTCGAAACCATCCGCCCCGGCGATGCGCAAGCCGCACAGGCGCGCGGCGATCTGATCCTCGACGTCCGCGAACCGTCCGAGCTGGACAGCGATGGCGCGGTTGACGGAGCGATCCACATCCCCCGTGGGCTTCTGGAGTCCCAGGCCGATCCGGACACCGGCAAGGGGCATGACGCTCTGGTGGCGTTGCGCCATTCGGAAGGATGCGTGCATGTCCTGTGTGCGTCGGGTGCCCGCGCCGCGCTGGCGGCCGATACGCTCACGACAATGGGCTATAGTGCCAAGGTCATCGACGGCGGTCTGGGCGGCTGGAAAGAGGCCGGGCTGCCCATCAAGTCTTGAGAAACGTGCCCAACCTGACCCGATACCTGCCGGTGCTGGACTGGGGCCGCAGCTACGACCGTGACAAGCTGAGCGGCGATCTGGTCGCGGCGGTGATCGTCACGATCATGCTGATTCCGCAATCGCTGGCTTATGCATTGCTGGCGGGACTGCCCCCTGAGGCGGGGATCTATGCCTCGATCCTGCCCATCGTGCTTTATGCCATCTTCGGCACCTCGCGCACGCTGGCAGTCGGGCCGGTGGCCGTGGTGTCTTTGATGACGGCGGCGGCCATCGGCAAGCTCAGCGATCAGGGCATCGACTATGTCACCGCAGCCCTGACACTGGCGTTTCTGTCCGGTGCCTTCCTGCTGATCCTCGGACTGTTCCGGCTGGGGTTTCTGGCAAACTTCCTGTCGCATCCGGTGATCGCCGGGTTCATCACCGCCAGCGGTATCCTGATTGCCACCAGCCAGCTGAAGCACATCCTCGGCGTCAAAGCCTCCGGCGACACGCTGATCGAGATGCTGCACGGGTTATGGTCGGTTCTCGGCACGATCAACTGGATCACGGTTCTGCTGGGCGTAACCGCGACGGCATTCCTGTTCTGGGTGCGCAAAGGCCTCAAGCCGCTGCTGCAGCGGATCGGTCTTAGCAAGACGTTGGCTGAAATGGGGGCCAAGGCCGGGCCGGTCTTTGCCGTTCTGGCCACGACGCTGGCGGTCTGGGCCTTTGGCCTTGCGGACCGCGGCGTCGACATCGTCGGTGCAGTACCCCAGGCGCTGCCGCCCCTGACGCTGCCGTCATTCCAGCCGGACGTTCTGGTCGCGATGATCGGGCCCGCCATCCTGATCTCGATCATCGGCTTCGTTGAATCGATCTCGGTCGCGCAGACGCTTGCCGCCAAGCGTCGTCAGCGCATCGATCCGGACCAGGAGCTGATTGGTCTGGGCGCGGCCAACCTTGGTGCAGCGTTCACGGGCGGCTTTCCGGTCACCGGCGGGTTCTCGCGGTCCGTGGTGAACTTCGACGCAGGGGCACGCACACCCGCTGCGGGGGCCTACACTGCCGTAGGATTGGCCATTGCCGCGCTGATGCTGACACCGCTGATCTATTTCCTGCCCAAGGCGACGCTGGCGGCGACGATCATCGTCGCGGTCCTCAGCCTTGTCGATTTCTCGATCCTGAAACGCAGCTGGGTCTATTCCAAGGCCGATTTCGCCGCCGTGTCGGCGACGATCCTGTTGACGCTCACCCTCGGGGTTGAAGTCGGCGTGTCGGCGGGGGTGCTGATCTCGATCCTCATCCACCTCTACAAATCCTCGCGTCCGCATATGGCGGTGGTGGGTCAGGTGCCAGGCACTGAACACTATCGCAACGTCGACCGACATAACGTGACGCTGCATGACGGCATCCTGTCGGTGCGCGTGGACGAAAGCCTGTATTTTGCCAATGCCCGCAACCTCGAAGACCGCATCTATGACATGATCGCCGACCGCGACGACCTGCACCACGTGATCCTGATGTGCTCCGCGGTGAACGAGATCGACATGAGTGCACTCGAAAGCCTTGAGGCGATCAACACACGGCTGGGCACGCGAGATATTAAGTTCCACCTCAGCGAAGTGAAGGGGCCAGTGATGGACGGCCTGAAGAAAACCCACTTTCTGTCCGATCTCACGGGCCGGGTTTTCCTGACGCAGCACCGCGCGGTGCAGGCCCTGTGCAATGGTTCCACCAATCAATTCTCACCATCCAATGATGGAGTGTCCCTATGAAACGCCGCCGGTTCCTCACCCTCACCGCTGCCACTCTCGCCACGCCAGCCTTGCTGACCCGCCGCGCGGTCGCCGCAGAACCCGGTGCGCCTTTGCCGATCCCCCAAGTGATGGAGGTCGGGCCCGGCGCGGGCAATACCCTGACCGCGATGAAAGGCACGCGCGAATTCATGTCGGGCGCCGCATCCGATACGCTAGGCTATGAGCAGGATTATCTGGGTCCGCTGCTGAGGTTTCAGCGTGGACGCACGGCAAATATCGACGTGGTCAATCGCACCGATGATCCCATCACCGCGCACTGGCATGGCATGCACGTGCCCGGACATCTCGACGGCGGGCCGCAACTGGCCTTTGATCCGGGCAGGACCTGGTCGCCCGAGTTGCCGGTGGATCATCCCGCCGCGACGCTCTGGTATCACAGCCATGTCCACGGGCGCACCGCCGATCAGGTCTATCGCGGCCTTGCAGGCATGATCATCATCGACGATCCCGATGCGGTCGATCCGCTGCCCCGCGATTACGGCACGAACGATTTCCCGCTGATCGTGCAAGACCGCAATTTCGACCGGTCCGGCCGCATGTCTTACGATCCTGGCATGATGGACAGGATGCAGGGGTTCCGCGGCACTGAGATGCTGGTCAACGGCGCGATCCGACCTACACTGACGGTGCCCGCCGGGCTGGTGCGCCTGCGTCTGCTCAATGCCTCGAACGCCCGGATGTATGATTTCAGCTTCAACGACGGGCGTCAGTTCCACCAGGTCGCCAGCGATGGCGGGCTCCTGCCCGCGCCGATCGCCATGAATGGCCTGCGCCTGGCCCCGGCGGAGCGGGCCGAGATCGTCGTTAATTTCACGGACCGGTCAGCTGTCCGGTTGGTTTCACGCAATGTCAGCAGCGGCGGCATGATGGGCGGCGGTGGCATGATGAATGGCGGCGGCATGATGGGCAGCGGAAGCGATGACGCCCCGTTTGAGATCATGTCGTTTGACGTGGGCGATGCCGCAGAGACCGGGCCCGCGACACTACCTGCGTCTTTGCCGTCTGATTTGCCCGATCTCGGCGCTCCGGTCCGCACCCGCGATTTCACACTGAACGTCCATACAGGGTCGATGATGGGCGGCATGTTCAACAATCTGATCGGCCGCGACGGTCAGATCATGGGCATCAACGGGGAGTCCTACGACATGGGGAGCATCGACCTGGCCGTTCCCATGGGCGAGACCGAGTTGTGGCGCATAAACGCTGATATGATGGTGCATCCGTTCCACGTGCACGGCACGTCGTTTCAGGTCGTGACGATGGGCGGTCGGGCGGTCGATCCGGCGCGGATCGGCATGAAGGACGTGGTGTTGGTCGACGGCCCCACCGAAATCCTCGTCCGCTTCGACAAACGGGCCGAGAAAGAAACCCCATTCATGTACCACTGCCACATTCTCGAACATGAGGATGCGGGCATGATGGGACAGTTCACGGTCGGATAGGAAGGGTCGAAGCAATGGAAAAGCGCGATCATTGGAACAGCGTCTACGCCACAAAGTCCGAGGAGACGGTGTCGTGGTTTCAGAATGACGCTCAGCCGAGCCTCGATCTGATCCTGACCCATCGGGATGCTGCGGCGCGGGGTATTGTCGATATCGGCGCAGGGACGTCGCGGCTGGTGGACCGGTTGCTGGACAACGGCGTCGAAGATGTGACGTTGCTGGACCTGTCGGACAGAAGTTTCGATGTGGTCCGGGATCGTCTGATCGGGCGGGACGTGCAGCCGACCTTTGTTGTGCAGGACGTCACGGACTGGCGGCCCGCGCGTACATCAGGCGTCTGGCATGACCGGGCGGCGTTTCATTTCTTGACCAACCGCGCATCTCAGGATGCCTATTTATCGGCTCTGAAATTGGCAACCACGCCTGGCTCGATTGTGATCATGGCCACATTCGCCGAAGACGGCCCCGAGCGGTGCAGCGGTCTGCCGGTGCAGCGTTATTCCTCCGAGGCCCTTTCTGCGCGCGTTGGGCCATCGTTTCAACCGCTGGAAACGCGAAAGGTGGGCCACCGGACACCCGGAGGCGTAACCCAAAGCTTTCAGTACTCGGTATTCGAGGCGGTGTGAGTCTACAGGATGCCGCCCCATTCAGAATGAAAAAGGAAAGTCTCATGACCCTTGGCGCGATGGCCGGATTTGCCGATTGTGCCAGTCCCCCACCGATCGAACCGGCCAGCCGCGCAATTACACTGTTGCACATTCCACCACTCCCCGGCTTTTACGGAGCGACCACTGACGGACCCTATCCGATTTCCCGCCGCTCCAGACGGCATTTTTGTCACTCGACCTCTGGCAACAGGAGGTGGCCACGGCGTATGCGCCAGAGTGGCGAGGATTAAATGGTCACCGGAGCTTGCGCCTTGCTCGGTAGCAAACGGAGGTATGGATCCGGTGCCCGGATATCCGTTAGACGCGCGGGCGCTTCATCTTTTCGAGAACGACGTCGATCCGCTTTACCGTATCCACGGATGTGCCTCGGGGCGGGAGCTTGGAAAGGCTGCCTCGTCGGGCTGCATTCGTAGGTTCAATCAGGATGCCATCGACCTCCATGATCGCGCCATCCACAGCACTTCTGTGATCGTCCTGCATTCGATGAAGCCAGCAGAGTTGGCTGGACTTTATTAGACGATGTCGAGTCCTGAATGACTTGAGCCAGTTAAACGCAAATGCTGTCGGTAGCCCTATACGACTTGCTTGAAATCCCGATTGGAAGAGGCATACGGGCTGCTCAATGTCAACGACCATGCACCGTGAAGAAATCGAGTACTCGCCCCGCCATCTGCTCGGTAAAATGCTCGTCTCCGATATGGGATCCCGAAATCTGCATCAACTCGGACGGGCTTCCGATCGCGCGACTAGTCTCGATCATTGGACCGGCATGGACGTCTATCGGCAGTAACGCGTCGTCCGAACTAGCGACAGCCAGAAGCGGAATGCGGTTTTCGGAAAAGCTGTGGAAGTCGTTCAGCGGATCGTGACCCTTGCTCGCCTGCTCGAACGGGAAGTGCTGTGTGACGTTGTAAGCCGCGTCGATCCGGGCGCGGCGGTCAGACGGACTTGCATGGATTTTAGTAAGGTTCATTACGCCGGCGACCGTGGCAACTGCACGCACCGGATGCGGGAAGAGACCCCGCCATGTCATCAGCAAAGCGGGAATCGCGCCCATCGAAATTCCCAGGGAGAATAGCCGCCCGTCCCAGTCCATGCGTTCGATTGCCTTGCCGCACATGCGGGCGCAATAGGCAAGCGCCTGATCGTTGCCGTAGGTCTCGGGCCCGGCATCCGCACTGCGCAGGATCGTCCAGCCCGCTCGCTGCATAGCACCGAACATGATCCATGGCGCGTCGTTCTGCCGTCCCATTTCGGGGACGCCACCCAACCTATGAGACAGATAAATCAGCGGCCGGGGACCGGAGCCAACGGCGGGGAGCAAAGTGCTTTCGCCTTTGGGGTCGGGAATGCCGATCGGTAACGGCAAGGCCGTTTGGCCCAGGGCGGGCATTGCCAGCACACCGGCTGAAACGCCTGAGACGAAAGTGCGTCTGTACATTTAACTCTCCGTTTGCCTGACAAAGATGAAAATAGCTCGTGTTTCCATCACTCTCCCGGTCTTCTGGCAGCCCGTCGGCGGAAGCGGAATGATCATTACCGTCGGTCGAAATGCAGGCTGACCGTTTCGCCGCCCCCTTCGCGCGCCGCGAACGTCAGTCGGCCGCCGAGGCGCTTCACGGCGGTCTCCACGATTGCAAGGCCCAGTCCGCTACCGTTTTCGGTCGCACCTACCCCACGGAAGAACCTGTCAGTTATTTTCTCCCGATCATCGTTCGCAATGCCGGGACCCCGGTCCATCACGACAATGCGGAGGTACTCATTCAGAGCCTCCATCGTTATCTCGACAGTACTATCCGCAGGTGCTACGGCAATGGCATTCTCGATCACGTTGCGAAGCGCCGCTGTCAAAAGGATGGGATCACTTTCTTTTATCACGGGGCGCGCATCAGGCAAACTTACTGCGACGCGTTTTTTCGCGGCGCGGCGGGACAGATCATCCACGACATCGTGCAGAACCGCCGACGGCATTGCCAACTTGCTACCGCACCTTGGCGCGACTAGCGTTTTGTCATGAGGATACCATCTGAGATGCCGCGCCTGAAGGGCTATCGTTTCCCCCGTGAAGTCGTGGCCTATGCCATATGGGCCTATCATCGCTTCGCGCTCAGCACGGCGGACGTCGAGGATCTGCTGGCTGAACGCGGTATAACCGTCAGCCGGGAAACCGTGCGCAAATGGGTGAACCGATTTGGTCTGCATTTCGCCGAATGCATCAAGCGTGACCGTCCCACAGCTGCAGACAAATGGCATCTGGATGAAGTCGTCGTTCCGATCAGCGGCGTGAAGCAGTGGTTGTGGCGAGCGGTGGATGCGAACGGGGACGTGCTGGATATCCTTGTGCAGCCGCGCCGGAACGCTAAAGCTGCCAAGCGTTTCCTTACGCGGCTGATCGCCCGCTTTGGCAAACCGCGTGTCGTCGTTACGGACAAATTGCGCAGTTACCTCAAACCGATCCGGACCCTCGCGCCAGAAGCTGACCATCGGGCACACAAAGGGCTCAACAACCGCATCGAGGGTTCGCATCGGCCGACCCGCAAACGAGAGAAGGTCATGGGTCGCTTCAAATCGATCCGACAGACGCAAAGGTTTCTCGCGGCCCACGATCAAATCAACACGATGTTCAGACCCCGACGCTACCGCCTCTCCAACATCTCATACCGCCACGCAAGGTCCGATGCCTTCGACCTGTGGCAAGGTTATGCGCTCGAAATGACCGCCTGAGAAAATCGCCCCTGGTCACCGTTACAGGTCAGTGCCGTTAAGTTGGCAATGCCCCGCGCCGACATCGTTTTTCCGACACCAGCCGTGCCGAAGCAGATTCCGATATACCGGTGTTTCTGCACCGCAGCTGCGAACTCGACAAAGCGGCGATGCTCTTTCGTGGCGATGAATGTGCCATTGCGCTGTCCCGTCATTGTCAATCATCCGACTGATAGGTTCGGAGTTTCGACTTGCGTTGCGGTCGAGGCGCGGTCTCGGTCGTCCTGCGGGCTGTTCCCTCCGGGAAATATTCCGCAACGACGCCGACCCGTTCATTAACCTGCTGGCGCAGGGCCCGCCGCTGCGCCGCACGGGCTGTCTGTATGTCTTTCAGCGTGATCGTCTCATGGGCATGTTTCGGGCTGATGGCGCGGCACAGGAAGCGGTTCTTGTGGAAGACGCGGATCTCACCAAGGTCGCGCGGATCATATCGGATCGTGACGCTTTCGCCGACATAGGGAGCAAGGATCGTGCTCATGAAGCGCAGCCCTTGAAAATGCACACCGTCGCGGCGCACGAGCCGAGGCTTTGCGACCATGACGAGTAACAGGTCGAGGTCGTCAATACTGTTGGGCATTTGAGGAAGCCAACCGTCGGCGCACCACGACGTCAGCGGCGGCAGCCCCGTTTCGCGATGAGTGCGAGAATTGTAGGTCTCCGTGATCCACGCGCCGATGACGGCATCGAGATCGGCCAGCGACAGTTTCGGCGATGTTGCTGGTTTCCCGTTCACGACGTTGCCGGACAGCTCCGGAAGCAGTTCGGTGTTCAATGTGCCGAAAAAACGCTCAATTTTTCCGCGCCCCTGCGGTCGCGCTACGGCGGAATGAATAAGCTGAAACCGCAGGGCAGCCGCTGCTTGTTCGAGATGTTCTGATGTGAAGTCGCTCCCGTGATCGACATAGAGAGTTTCTGGAATCCCGCAGATCGGCCAGTCCGGATTCAGCTTGCGCCAGATGGCCTGTCGAAGCGCCAAGGACGTTTGCAGAGCCGACGGTGCGCCGAGAAATACTAGGTATCCAGCGATTGCGCGGGAATAGTCGTCCATAATCGCAGTCAGCCAAGGCCGCACCGATTTTCCGTTCGCGTCGATGATCAATATATCCAGCATCGTATGATCCGCTTGCCAGAGCGCATTCGGTGCGCTCGCTCTGTGTCGGTGGATCAGCTCGAAGCGGTCTCGATAGGCGCACGCCCCATCCTGCGCTAGCGTGACCATCGCAGGATCGAGTGCCTGTACGATGGAATGAACGGTGCCATAGGATGGAACTGACCAATCCCTGCTTTTGGCAACAGTTTCAGCGCGTCGATAGATTGCGGCACAGGACAGCCGGGGCTTGCGAAGCGCGAGCCCCTCGATCAAAGTGATCAGTGGCCCGGGTAGCTTGCGGGTGCCGCGATCAGATCGCGCTCTGACCTTCAATCCGTCCAGACCTTCCAGCCTGTATCGCGACAACCAGCGTTGCGCCGTCCGGATCGGCACATCGGCCGCGCGGGCGGCAGTGGTCAGAGAAACGCCCTCTTCCAGATGGGGTCGCAGAGCGGCGAACCGGCGCATCGCTTCGTCCATTCTGCATCTCCAATCTGTCCGAAAGGGGAACGCTGAGCGGACGCCGTCTCGCCTCGGGCCCACACCTTATATTTAAGGGGAAAATCGATTCTCATTTAGCTGGTACGGTGATAGTATCATTTAACGGGCCTTTTTCGTTACAATTCTACATGGCTCCAGAATAATTTTTCCGAAGGACGCCCCCATGTCTGAAACTCGTATTGGATACGCCCGATGCTCGACCGATAAACAGGACCTTGCCGCTCAGAAGGCAACCCTCCTGCATCTCGGTGTGGCTGAGGACCGCATCTATACTGACCATGGCTTGACCGGAACGAACCGCGAGCGGCCAGGACTGGCGCAGGCCTTGGCCGCCGTAAGAGCCGGCGACACGCTGGTGGTCCCAAAACTCGACCGGCTGGCAAGGTCGGTTCCGGACGCTCGCTCTATCGCAGACGAGTTGGCAAAGCGCGGGGTTAGGCTTGCCTTAGGGGCGTCGGTCTATGATCCGCACGATCCGATGGGAAAGATGTTCTTTAACATTCTTGCCACCTTCGCCGAGTTCGAGGCTGACCTGATCCGCATGCGCACCAAAGAGGGCATGGCAGTCGCCCGCGCTAAGGGGAAGCTGAAGGGCAAGAAGCCCAAGCTGTCGGATCGCCGCCAGACAGAGTTGCGGCGCATGTATGACACGGGCGACTACTCCATCAGCGATCTGGCA
>NCJR01000208.1 GCA_002282555.1 Rhodobacterales bacterium 34-62-10 | reverse complement strand
GTGGGCTACGACGAAGGGGGAGGACTCACCGAGCTGGTGCGCCACCGGCCGTATGCGGTGCTCTTGTTTGACGAGATAGAGAAGGCGCATCCCGAAGTCTTCAACATCCTCCTGCAGGTGCTCGACTCGGGACATCTCTCCGACGGCAAGGGCCGGAAGATAAATTTCAAGAATACGATCGTCATCCTCACCAGCAACATCGGTGGGTTGTTCGCGGCCTTTGCGTTTGCGCTCAGCCTGTTTGCAGTGCCGATGCTGCTTGCCGAACGGCGCGACGCGTTGACCGCGCTGGGACTCAGCTTTGCCATAACATCGCACAACTTGGGCCCATGCCTCGCATGGGGTGGCATTGTGGCCCTTGGAATGGCGTTTTCTGCCGTAACAGGGCTTTTGGGACTGTGTGTTGTATTCCCGGTCCTCGGCTATGGTACATGGCATGCTTGGCGAGCGTTGGGTGAGGCGAAACCATGAACTCGCTCATTATCCTCATCCCAGTTTCGCTCTTCATGGGGTTCGTCGGTCTATGTGCGTTCATCTGGGCGGTGCGAACGAACCAGTTCGAAGATCTCGAAGGAAATGCTTGGCGTGTCATTCCATTCGCAGGTCAACAAAAACGCGAAACTCCACCCGAAACGGAAGGAATACAACATGACCATCTGGCTTCCCACCTTGAAGACTGCCACCCCGCAAGAAGGCTATGAACTTGCCGTAAAAATGGCCCGCGTCGCGATCAAGATGACCCAGCCGGACGCGGAAGTTCGTGACAAGCTGCGGCCTGTCTATGCTGAAAACGCCGATGCCTTGATCGCCTCAAGCCAGGTGGTGGCGACCCATTTCGCCACCGTGGCGGCGGCGAATGACTACTGGAGAGACGCGGTATGACATCCGTTGAGCTTAAGACAGGATACTCTATCATCGACACCCTCCTGCGAATGGATGCGCTCGGCCCCTGCGAATGGATGCGCTCGGCCTGTCGGAGGACGAAATCAAGGTGGGAATGGGCACTGGGATCATCACCTCGCGCCGCGACGCGGACAAGGACGCCACGCGCTAGCGTCTGAGCTTCCACCGGGACGACCGCGTGTGCCGGTTCATCATCGACGAAAATATCAACTGCCGGACAGTGATTAGAGCAAGGCCGCATTTCCGCCCAAGCAACTTAGGGATGTCCGGCTGATCGTAGCCATCATGGACTGAAGATGAGCAAGAAACCCGTAAAAAACGAATGCCTAGGCGGAGAAGATCGTCGAAGATATCCGCCACAAAACCCGAAATTTTTACCTCGCAAAAAAGAAAGTTCGCTCTCGCATGCTGCGATTCGGCGTTGGTCGGCGCGCTAATAGCCTCTGAGTAGTAAGGCATCTTCGAGAACTCGCTCACTTAGTATCCGTTTAGCCTCGGCATTTGGTGGGATTGAACATCTCGATGCATCGATGTCGAAAAGGTATCCGGCATTGTTCTGCTTCTGATTGGCGACTGGGACTTTTGCGGTAACTCACGTTCAGGCAGGCGGGCCCAGAAGATCAACTTAATCGTTTCTTAGTGTTGATTTTCGAAGGTTCGCGTGAGTAGGGAGATCTACTCCACAATCATGGCCTTACTTGTTCGTATCGAACACCGACCTCGGTCAGAATCAGATCTAGAGGAATGTCATGGGGCTGTGGGAAAATGGTCGTAAGTTGCGCCGCCTCGAAGCCGATGCCGATGACAAAAGGTTTTGGGGTTAGCACCGCCAACGTCCTGTCGAAATAGACCATAGCCGAGGCGATAGCCATCTGCCGTCCAGCCGACCAGCGGAGCAAGTGCGATGTCGGGTGTGACAACCTGTGCGTCCGGGGGTGGGACAGGAATGTTCCAGTCGCCGCGGATCATGCGAGTCTCGGGCGTCCAGCGGCGGAATGCGAGTGGAGCCCCCCTTGATTCAACTAGCGGCAGGGCGACGGTTACGCCGGCATTGTGCAGCTTCGCCATCAATGGGCGCAGGTCGGGCTCACCCTTTATCGGCCAATAGGCGGAGAATGTAACATTCTGCATCCTGCTGAAGCGGTCTTTCAGCATCTGTCGCAAATGCACGGCCAGCGCCTCACCGATCTCCTTGCGCTCAGCAATCGGCAGCGTCATGCGCGCCTCGCGCAGGCGGGTGCGTTCGGCCTTGCGCCAGCGGGTCACGTCGCGTGCCTGTTCGGGATCGACTGCCATCGGATGGTAATAATCTGGTGCGATCTCGGCGGCATAGCAGGGCGGAGAGGAAAAGCCGCTTTGGCATTCAAAGCTCTTGAATTCACGGCTCATGACATCCCCTCCAAGCCATCAGTAGTCTTCTGTGTAAGCAAATCCTTGCCGAAATGCAGGCGTGGTTTGACGCCATTGCGAAGGATGGTTTCGCGCTGCAGGCGGTCGGGATCGTGTCATATGCTGTACACATCTAGCTCCGTCGGTCACGTTTTTGGTAGTCCAGATTATTATATTGTAAACTTGCGAACCGCACCGAACAGGTCAACGTCTGCTGTTACCTCTAGCAGCCGGGCGCTTGATCGAAGTACTGCGGCAGCCATCTCCGCATCGCCATCCTCGAGTGCCATATCGACAACAATCGCAACCAATGCCCACATTACCTGTCGGCTCGTCTTGGAGCCAGTAAGGTATGAAATTGTCGGCAGGACTTCGCTAACACAATCTGCAATGGGTCGCAGGCGAGCATCTGACTCTAGTGGCTCTGCCCCCACCAAAAATGTGTGGCTCAAAACTTCAAATGGAGATTTTTGTCTCAGCATCCTGCACCTCGCAACCATATATTTTCATAGGGTAACAGTCTCTTTCAATTTCGAAAAACGGTTTTTACTGGACTTTAATATCGGAATACCCGATGTTACTTTTATGGACAGTGAGTTCGCCCGTACATTTCTGGCGGTGGCTTCGGCAGGTAGCTTCGTCGCCGCCGCGGAAAGATTGCATGTCACGCAATCAACCGTAAGCGGACGTATTCAGGCGCTTGAGGAGCAACTTGGCTGCAGGTTGTTCTCGCGCAATCGAGCGGGTGCGATACTGACAGACAATGGGCGAAGGTTTCAGAAACACGCAGCCTTGATTGTTCGGACCGTGGAGCAAGCTCGGCATGATATCGGCTTGCCTAAAGAATACAAAAATAGCGTGGTCGTTGGTGCGCGTATCGGGCTTTGGGACAGTTTAATGCTGCCTTGGCTTGCGCGCGTTCGACAAATGTCGCCCGGAATTTCGTTTCGCGCAGAGATAGGCTTTGAGCCAGACCTAATGCAGGGTCTCATTGACGGACGGATGGATATCGCGGTGATGTATACACCGCAGCACCGTCCACAACTCGAACCGATCGAATTGATGAAGGAACGGCTTGTATTGGTTTCATCTTGCAAAAGCCAAACTGCTTTACCTTACATCTATGTTGACTGGGGACCAGAGTTCTACGCTCAACACAGTGCGAGTTTTCCAGACATGCCCGGACCACCGATCTCAGTCAATATCGGGTGGTTAGGGTTGAACTATTTGCTAGCTGCTGGCGGAACAGGATATTTTCCCTATCGCCTGGTTGCAGATTTGATCGAAGAGGGCCGAATAAGCTTGGTGAACAATATGCCTGAGTTCACCCTTCCGGTATGGCTCGTGTGTCACGAGGGCCGAGACCGGAACTTGATCGATCCGCTGATAGATGAGATCAGAGCCATGGTAACTATCACGTGAAACACAATGGCCTTTCATTGATGAGCGACAACCATGTTGGTCGCCAACGTCAGCCAAGTTGGCCGGTGGCCCCAGTCGCAGGGAGCGCGTAGCCCGACCGTAGACTGGGGCCACCGGCCTCGCTCTCTTCTTGGGGGTAGGTGCTGGCCGCTGCGGGCCGGTAGGGTCGAGATCTCTGCAACTAAACGGAGATACGACCGTGCCGGGCAAACCCGTCACCGACCAGCAAGTGAGATTATACATGACCGACCGTCTCCAGCACAGCCAGCGTGTCGCTGCTGCCCGCGCGGGGTTCAACGAACGCACCGCTCGCAGGATCGAGGCTGATCCGCGCCTTCTCTCCCAACGCAAGCCCTCCCGGGGCCGCACCGTGCCCGATCCTCTAGCCGCGGTATGGGAACCGGTGCTGCTGCCGATCCTCGAGCGTGATCCCGCCGTTCAGGCCGTCACCTTGATGCGACACCTCCAGTTGACGCATCCCGAAGCCTTCCCGGACGATCGCGTCCGCCGGACGCTTGAGCGCCGGGTGCGCGACTGGCGGGCTTTGCACGGACCAGAGCGCGATGTGATCTTCCGGCAAGCACCCGAGCCGGGGCGCATGGCGCTGTCCGATTTCACCGACGCAAGCGCCTTGGGCGTGACGATCGGCGGGCAGCCTCTCGAACACCGCCTGTATCATTTTGTCCTGGCTTACAGCAGCTGGGAACATGTCGCCGTGGTTCTGGGCGGCGAGAGCTTCACTGCGCTGGCCGAGAACCTGCAGAACGCCCTTTGGACACTTGGCGGGGTGCCGCCTGAACATCGCACCGACAGCCTCTAGGCGGCATATCGGAACCTCGACGCCGCGGCCGCGGAGGATGTCACCAAGCGGTATGAGGCCTTCTGTGCCCATTACGGCATGCTCGCGAGCCGCAACAATCGTGGTGAAGCGCATGAGAACGGCTCGGTTGAGGCGCACAACAACCACCTCAAGGTGGCGCTCGACCAGGCCCTGATCCTGCGTGGCTCCCGGGACTTTGCCGATCTAGTTGACTGGCGGCGCTTCGTGGATGAGCTCGTCGCCCGCCGGAACCGGCGGCGGGAGGCTGCTGTGCGCATCGAGATGGCGGCGCTCAAGCCGTTGCCTGCTCGTCGCACGACCGACTTCACCGACGTGATTGCGCGCGTGACGAAGACCGGGGGCTTCGTGGTTCATCAGGTCTTCTACTCCGCGCCCTCGCAACTGATCGGCCAGCGGCTGCGGGTCCATGTCTATGACGACCGGATCGAGGCCTTTCTTGGCGCCACCCATGTCTTCACCCACCCGCGGCGCGGCGGTCGTGAGGACGGTCTGCGCGTCCATTGCGTCAACGATCGCCATGTCATTCATGCCCCGCGCCGCAAGCCCCAAGCTCTGGCAGGCTCGGTCTATCGTGACGGCCTATTCCCGCGCTCGGAATACGCCGAGGCCTGGACCGCGCTCTCGGCGGCCTTGCCCCGTCGCGACGCTTGCCGACGGATGGTCGACCTGCTCTGCCTCGCCCATGACGAAGGCTGCGAGGTCGAGCTGGCACTCCTTATCGCCGACACCCTCCGTCAGGGTGAGCTGCCCGAGGCCCGCAGATTGAAGGAGCGGTTGGAACCGCCGCAGTGGGCCCTCCCGGACGACACGCCCGTGGCACTGACAGAGTTGGCCAGCTTCGACGCCCTGCTGGAGGGCTCCGCATGTGCGCCCCCGCCGCACCGCGCCCCGTCGATGTCCACGCGCTGCCCGCCATGCTCACCGCGCTGCGTCTGCCAAGCTTCCAACGCCATTGGCAGACACTTGCGGACCGCGCCGATACCGAGGGGTGGCCGGCCTCCCGCTTCCTCGCGGCCTTGGCCGAATTGGAGCTGGCTGAGCGGGATGCTAGGCGCATACATCGCCACCTCCAGCAGTCCCAATTGCCCGGTGGCAAAACCCTTGGCACCCTCGACTTCAAGGCCTTGCCCGGCGTGACCAAGGCCCGGATCGAGGCACTGGCCGCAGGCGATTGGATCGAGACTGGTGCCAACCTCATCGCCATCGGCGACTCGGGCACGGGCAAAACCCACGTCCTGTGCGCCATCGGGCATGCCCTTGTCGAAGCCGGCAGGCGTGTCCTCTACACCAGCACGACCGACATGATGCAGAAGCTCCAGGCCGCCCGCCGCGACCTCGCCCTCGAGGCCGCCCTCGCCAAGCTCGACAAGTTCGATCTCAT
>NCJR01000207.1 GCA_002282555.1 Rhodobacterales bacterium 34-62-10 | reverse complement strand
ATCGAAATGACCGTGGCCCCGATCCGCAATCCCACCTTCGTGGTGCTGTCTGACGGGTCGATCCGCAACACCTATGACGTGCGCCTGTTGAACAAGCAGGGCGAGGATCGACCCTTCAAGATCACGGTGATCGGGGACGAACCGCTTCAGGTCACCATGGAAAGCGTCGAAGGCGATACTGTGATCGTGCCCGCCGACTCCACCTTCCTGCAGCGCGTCTATGTTGTCGCCCCTGCGGATAGTGACGCCGCGGCCAGCGAGAGGGTCGATATCCGGCTGTGGGTCGAAGACGTGACCAATGGCGAACGGGTCTACAAGGACACCATCTTCAACGGAAAGGACAACTGATGCCCGTCAAAGAATTTACCGGCCGTCATGCGCTGATGGTTTTCGTCGGAGCATTCAGCCTGATCATCGGGGTCAATCTGGTTCTGGCCTGGTCTGCGGTCAGCACCTTTCCTGGGCTCGAGGTCAAGAACTCCTATGTCGCCAGCCAGCAGTTCGATCAGCGCAAGGCCGCTCAGGAGGCTTTGGGATGGACTGTCCGCGCCGATGCAAGCGAGGGGCACATTGTGCTGAGCATCACCGACGCTGCGGGAAATCCGGTCCGTGTCGGTGCGCTGGAGGCCGTGGTGGGCCGCGCCACCCATGTGGCCGATGATATCCGTCCCGAGTTCATTTTTGACGGGGCCGCATATGTCGCGCCCATCGATCTGGCCGGTGGAAACTGGAACATCCGCATGACAGCGCTGGCCGAAGATGGAACCCAGTTTGCCCAGCGTGTTATCCTTCACGTCCAACGCTGATCCGAAAGGTCCGACCCCATGACCGCCGTCATCCGCCCCTCGCTTTCGGCTTGTCCTGCCTGTGTTGCAGCACCCGGTGCGCAAGCCATTGCCGAGCAGGGGTTGCACAAGGACGCGCATATCGCGCTGTCGCTGCCGACCATCCACTGCTCGGCCTGCATTGCCACGGTCGAGCGGACCTTGGCCGCAATGCCGGGGGTAAAGTCGGCGCGGGTGAACCTGACCCTCAAGCGCGCAACAGTCGAGGCTGATCATTCGGTCATGCCGGATCAACTGGTCAAACTGCTGGAACGCGCGGGCTATGAGGCGCATGAGCTGGACGCGGGCAGCCTCTCGATGACGCAGAATGACCGTGTCGGGCGTGATCTGCTGATGCGGATGGCGGTGTCGGGCTTTGCCATGATGAACGTGATGCTGCTGTCGGTCGCGGTCTGGTCGGGTGCCACGGATGCCACGCGCGATCTGTTTCACTGGATTTCGGCGGCGATTGCCTTGCCGACCTTGGCGTTCTCGGGTGTGCCTTTCTACAAAAGCGCGTGGTCAGCCCTGCGCGCGCGGCGTTCGAACATGGATGTCCCCATCGTGACGGCGCTGCTTCTGGCAGTTGTCGCCTCGGTCTGGGAAACGGCACTGTCGGGTCATCATGCCTATTTCGATGCTGCCGTGGCGCTGGTCTTCTTTTTGCTGACCGGTCGTTATCTGGATCATCGCACCCGCGCCATCGCACGCTCGGCCGCGCAGGAATTGTCCGCGCTTGAAGTGCCGCGCGCGACCGTCCGGCGCGACGGAGCCGAGGTGGTGCTGCCCGCGGCCGATCTGCGGATCGGTGATCTGGTGCTGGTGCGTCCGGGCGGGCGGATGCCCGTGGATGGTGTGATCACCGAAGGCCGGTCCGAGATTGACCGGTCGCTGTTGACCGGCGAAACGCTGCCCGTCTTTGCCGAACCGGGCCGTGCTGTCAGTGCGGGCGAGGTCAATCTGACCGGCCCCCTGACCATTCGCGCCACGGCTGTGGGGCGCGAGACGTCGTTGCACCGCATGGCCGATCTGGTGGCCATCGCCGAAAGCGGGCGCTCGCGCTATACCGCGCTCGCGGATAGCACCGCGAAATACTACACACCCGGCGTGCTGCTTCTGGCGCTGGCCAGCTTCATCGGCTGGTATGTCTATTCGGGCGATATGCGTACGGCGCTGAATATCGCCGTCGCGGTCCTCATCATCACCTGCCCTTGTGCGCTGGGTCTGGCTGTGCCTGCGGTCACAACCGCTGCCTCGGGCAAGCTGTTCCGACGCGGCATGCTGATCAAGGACGCGACGGCGCTTGAACGATTGGCGCGTGTGGACACGGTCGTGTTCGACAAGACCGGCACCCTGACAGCGGGCACTCCGGAACTGATCAACCTGTCGGATCATGACGGCACGCAACTGGCCGTCGCCCTTGCGCTGGCCGAAGGCTCGTCGCATCCGTTGTCGGTCTCGCTGGCGGCGGCGGCCCGTGCTGCGGGGATCGTCCCGGCGCAGGTGACGGACCGGACCGAGGTGCCCGGCTATGGCAGCGAAGGTGTCTGGCAAGGTCAGCCCGTACGTCTGGGCCGCGCTTCATGGGTCGGGGCAGGCGACAAGGCCGCCGGAGCAACCGAAACAACCGCCTGGCTCTCGATTGGCGATGCCGCGCCGCGCGGCTTCCGCTTCACAGACAGGCTGCGGCCCGGTGCCGCCGACGCCGTGCGCCAGCTGATGCACAACGGTATCCGCGTGCTGCTGATCTCGGGTGACACCACGCCTGTGGTCGCGGCTTTGGCCAAACGTCTGGGGATCCCCGAATGGCAGGCCGAAGCCTTGCCCGCCGACAAATCGGCGCGCATCACCGCGCTGCAGTCCGAGGGTTGCAACGTGCTGATGGTCGGGGACGGCCTGAATGATACTGCTGCCCTGACAGCGGCCGATGTCTCGATCTCGCCCGCCTCGGCGCTGGATGCCGCGCGGGTTGCCTCGGATATCGTGTTGCTGGGCAGTGATCTGTCGCCCATCGCCGATGCACTGACCACGGCGCAATCTGCTGTGAAGCGCATCCGCGAGAATTTCAACATCGCCATGTTCTACAACGTGATCGCCGTGCCGATCGCCATTGCCGGTTTCGCGACCCCTCTGGTTGCGGCTCTGGCCATGTCCAGCTCGTCGATCACCGTGGCCCTCAACGCTGTCAGGTTGAAGTGATCCGATGGAAGTCCTGTCTTATCTGATCCCGATTTCCTTGCTGCTGGGCGGTGTCGGCCTTGTGGCCTTCATCTACACCGTGCGCACCAATCAATACGACGATCCCGAGGGCGATTCACGCCGCATCCTGAACGATGACTGGGACGATCACCCCAAGCCGTGACTGGCCCGCATGGGTGCTTCTTCTTGCTTGAAATATCCTCGGGGGGATCGTCGAACTTGGTTCGACGTGGGGGGCTGACAGCCCCCCTTCCGCGGGCCAGCCTTAGTCAGCTTGGCCCGATCATGAAGCACTGCACCTGCCGCGCCTGCAGACGGCGGCAGGCCAGATCCGCACTTTCGCGGGTCATGCCCATGAAATTGGCGTCAAAGCCACTGCTGCCCTGCACGATCTTGCGCAGCGTCCCGTCCAGCGTGTTGACCTCTTTCAGCGCCGTCTGCAGCAGAACCTTTTCGGCGGCATGACGGCTTCCGAAACGGCCGACATTGATGCCCCAATGACGACCGCCTGATGTGCTGATCCGCGTCACAACCTCGGGCTCGGCGCTGGTGGCGTTGACTTCGGCCAGTGCGGTCGCGGGGGCCGCATCATCCGGCGCCTCGGATGCGGGAAGGCTGGCCAGCACAACCAGACTATCCGGGCGCGCCCGCGGCTTGATTGCGGCGGACGGTTCGATCCGGGGTGTGGCTGCGGCGACCTCGATCGCTGCGGCGGGCTCGGCTGCGGGTGCCTCTGGCAGTGTTTCCGCGACAGCTTCGGCAAGTTCTGCGATCTGTGCCGCGTCATCGGCGGTTGGCGCTGCTGCGGCCAGGGCTGTATCCGGCTGTGAGGCGGCATCTGCGGCCACGTCAGGACGCTCAGGGATCGCGTCGGGCGGGCTGACAGCGGCGACGGTTGTTGCCGCTACGTCGGTCGTGCCGGTCTGCACCGCGTCAGCTTGCGCGGCGGCGGTTTGCGCGGCCACCTCCGACAGCGCCTGATTGATGTCGTCATCAAGAGCCACAACCACCGGTGCCGGTATGCAATGGCATCGGGCTTGACCGGTTTGCGCAACGCGACGCGCGACGGTGCCTTCTTGAAGCCAAGATCAAGCAATTCGGCCACGCGCTGGTTGCGCGACACGGTCGAGCGACCGCCAAAAACAGTTGCGATGATCCGGGTGCCGCCGCGTTCGGCAGACGCGACAAGGTTGAAGCCCGCAGCACGGGTATAGCCGGTCTTGATCCCATCCGCGCCGCGATAGGCATCTAGCAGGCGGCGGTTTGTATTGTTCACATGGGCAATGCCCGCATCGGTCGAACGCCGCGAGAACAGGTTATAATATTCGGGAAAGTCATACAGCATGTGACGGCCCAGAATGGTCATGTCGCGCGCTGTGGACATATGGCCATCGGCTGTCAGGCCGTGCATGTTCTTGAAGGTGGTGCGTGTCATGCCCATCGCGGCGGCCGTGCGGTTCATCCGGCGGGCGTAGGCCGCCTCGGAACCCTCGATGGCCTCGCCGATGGCATGGGCGGCATCATTGGCGGATTTGATCGCAGCCGCACGGATCAGGTAGCGCAGCTTGATCTTCTGCCCCGGGCGCAGACCCAGTTTGCTGGGGGGTTCGGCGGCGGCTTCACGCGAGATGGTCACCACCGTATCAAGGCTGATCTCGCCCCGTTCGATGGCCTGAAACGCGACATAAAGCGTCATCATCTTGGTGAGGGACGCCGGGTGCAACCGCGTGTCCGCATTTTCGGAATGCAACACCTCGCCGTTGCGCGCATCCATCACCATGGCTGCATAAGGCGCTGCCCTCACGCTGAGCGGAAGCACAACGATCAACCAAATGGCTGTGAATATAAATAGCCCATAGCGGGCCGGCTGCCTGTGCCGCACCTTCATTGTCACTGCCTTCTGCCTCGAGCCGCCGATGTTTCGGTCGGTCATTTTTTATATGGATTTAGGCTAGCACAGCCGAAAACCTGAATAAAGCATTCATTTCTGGCCCCTTTCGCGGCGGGGTTGCACGCTTGCATCCGGAATTCGCAACATGTGGTAGGGGGTAGGAGGCCCCCACTCAACACATGGCGTGTCGCGGCGGGCTCACGCCTCTGGGCGATGTGCAGTCGCACGGCGGGCTCACGCCGATGTCAGATGCGCCCGCCCCTGATTGTGACCCGTTTGCAGCAGTTTTACCCGATCTCGCGCACCAGATCGGGCAGTTGACCCAGATCCGTCAGTTCGCGGTAGCGCGGGGCGGCCCTGGGTGTGTCGGCCATTTCGATCTCCCAGACCAGACCATGCGGCACATGCACACCCCAGCCACCCGCCTCGATCACCGGCACCACGTCCGAGCGCATGGAATTGCCGACCATCATCGCCCGCTCTGGCCCGTCGCCATGCCGGGCGAAGATCGTCTCATAGACGGGTCTTGTCTTGGCCGAGACGATCTCGACCCCGTCGAACAGATCACCAAGGCCCGATTGCGCCAGCTTGCGTTCCTGATCCAGCAGGTCGCCCTTGGTGATCAGCAGCACCCGATGCGTGCCCGCCACCGACTCGACCGCGTCGCGTGCATGGGGCAACAGTTCGATGGGATGGCGCAGCATCTCCTGCCCGGCGGCGATCAGTTCCGCGATGACGGCGGCGGGCACCTGCTGCTCTGTCACCTCGATGGCGGTTTCGATCATCGACAAGACGAATCCCTTGATCCCGAATCCGTAATGCCCAAGGTTGCGCCGCTCGGCCGCAAGCAGCCGGGCCATCAGTTGATCGGGATCGGCATGATCGCGCAGCAGCTCGGCGAAGCGGTCCTGCGTCAGGCGGAAAAACCGCTCGTTCTGCCAAAGCGTATCGTCGGCATCAAAGCCGATAGTGGTCAAATTCTGCATCACTTCACCGCCGATCCGGGCGCACCCTCTTTTCTAAATGCACTTGGAGGTTATATAACCCCGTCAAAGCCATCCCAACCATGCAAGCGAAACCAAAGTTGCGCCAGATGATCCAGCGGCCCCTGACCATGTCTGACAAGAAAGACGCCGACGGTGATGCCTCGGTCGTGGTGCAGACACGGCCCAAGACCAAGCGCCCGCCGCTCTACAAGGTCTTGCTGCTGAATGACGACTATACGCCGATGGAATTCGTGGTGCATGTGCTGGAGCGGTTTTCCGGCATGTCCCATGCCCAGGCCTTCGAGATCATGCTGACCGTGCACAAGAAGGGGCTGGCCGTGGTCGG
>NCJR01000206.1 GCA_002282555.1 Rhodobacterales bacterium 34-62-10 | reverse complement strand
CCTTGGGGCCATGGCGCGCGGATCGGCGGATCGGTATTTCCAGAAGGACGCGGCCAGTGACAAGCTGGTGCCCGAAGGGGTCGAGGGGCAGGTGCCGTACAAAGGCTCGGCCTCAGCCGTGGTGCATCAGTTGGTGGGCGGTTTGCGTGCGGCCATGGGATACACTGGCTGCGCGACGGTGGACGAGATGCGGACCAATTGCAGTTTCGTCAAGATCACCGGTGCTGGGCTGAAGGAAAGCCATGTGCATGACGTTCAGATAACTCGCGAAAGTCCGAATTACCGGATCGGGTAGGCTGATAGATAGGGATTTTATCTGTTTCAGCCGGGAGGGTCTGTCTGTCTGTCTGTGCCCGGGCGCAGATCGAGACCTGTTGCTGAGTTTTTGGCAGGGCAGGTCAGCAATCTGGGGCAGGCGCCGTGGCGCGGTGATGTCGCAAAAAAGGGAGTGCCGTGAGGCCGTCTTGCGGATAGGCTGGCAGTGATGATGACCGGGCCGCCCCCTTTGCCGCGGGACAGGGACCGGTCCAGCCAGAGGGAGACCCGCGATGAAGGACCAGAGCAACCTGACCCACTGGACCGAGCGGGCGGATATGGCGGCCGCGTTTCGCTGGACCGCGCGACTGAACATGCATGAGGCGGTGGCCAATCATTTCAGCCTTGCGGTGAATGAGGACGGTTCGAGATTTCTGATCAATCCGGCGGGGCGGCATTTCGCGCGGATCACGGCGAGCAGCCTGATCGAGATCGACGCCCATGACCCCGCCACGATGGACCGGCCTGATGCGCCGGACCCGACCGCATGGGGGTTGCATGGCAGCCTGCACCGGGCCTGTCCGCAGGCACGCTGCGCGATGCATGTGCATTCCATCCATGCCACGGTTCTGGCCAGTCTGCAGGATTCGCGGCTGCCTGCGATCGACCAGAACACGGCAATGTTCCACAACCGCGTCGTGGTGGATGACCATTACGGCGGCATGGCTTTTGCGGATGAGGCAGCACGTTGCGTGCGGCTTTTGGCGGATCCGAAGATCACCACACTGATCATGGGCAATCACGGCGTGCTGGTGATCGGGCGCACCGTGGCCGAGACCTTCAACAGGCTTTATTATTTTGAGCGTGCCGCCGAGACCTATATCCGCGCCTTGCAGACGGGCCGACCGTTGCGCCATCTGCCCGAGGATATTGCCGAAAAGACCGCCCGCGAATGGGAGGCCTATCCCGGTTTCGCGCAGGACCATCTGCGCGAGATCAAGGCGCTGCTGGATGCGGAGGGCGCAGATTACGCCACCTGAGAAAAGGGGGGGAAGATGCCAAGGAACCAGGACGCGGAGGCGCGGCTGACCTCATTGCGGCAGGGCGCTACGGATACTGGCGCGGTCAAAAGCTATTACGACGCGATGGCCGATCACTATGACGATACGCTGGCCGCGTGGCAGTATCGCGCGCCTGAGGATGCGTGTGATCTGCTGACGCCGCATCTGGCAGAGGGCGCGCGGGTTCTGGATATGGGCTGCGGCACCGGCCTGATGGGGCGTGCGCTGATGCGGCGCGGGGCTTTGCGTGTCGACGGGATCGACATCTCGGACGCCTCTCTGCGCCATGCGGACGAACGCGGCTGCTATGCGCGGCTGATCCGGCACGATCTTCAGACGTTACCGCTGCCGGTGCAGGATGACAGTTATGACGCCGCAGTCGCCGTGGGTGTCATGAGCTATATCGCGGATGCGCCCGCCCTGATGCGAGATCTGTGCCGCGTGGTGCAGGCCGGCGGCCTGATCACCTTCACGCAGCGCACCGATTTCTGGCAGGAGCGCGACTTTGCCGGCATGGTCGAGACGCTGGAGGGTGAGGGGGTCTGGATGCGGATGACGATCACGCAACCGCTGGACTATATCCCCGGTCACGCGGATTTCACGGACGAGATCAAGGTGATCCACACGCTGTGCCGGGTGTCAGCAGATTGATCTTCTTCTACCCACCGCTTTGTTGCCTTGTTGCGCCCATTCACGACTGATCTTGATTTCAGGTCGCATGATCAACTTCCGGCCGTTGTGTCCGCACCGGCTCCGCTTTTTGCGGTCAATGCGCTTGGCCTGCCTGCCGCCGCATTGCCATCGCGCCCCTTGCTTCGGCTTTCCAGTCGCTGGCGGGCCACTTTCAGTTTCAGTCGCGCGACCTCGAGCTGCAGGATGGCTTTTTCGCGTGCGTCATAAAGATGGCGGATCGGCGATCCGGGGTCACCGATGATCGCCCGGCTGTGATGGGTTTGAGGGAACCAGATCTTGGTCTCCTGTTGTGCCGCGCTCCATGCCTGTTCTGCTACAGTGTAGCGCTGATAGATCAACAACAGAACGCGCCGTCGTGTTGCCAGGTCTGCATGCATCTTGCCACTCCCTTCTCAGCTTGTGCCTGTTGGCGCGGAACTGCGCTCGGTTCACTCGTGCTGGGACCCGTCGTCATATCCGGTCGCGCCGATCTTCTGGCGTAAGCGCGCGGCCACCCGCTGTCGCACCGCCGCGGGTTCGTCATCAAGGACCTGGCTCAGAACGCGCAACTCGCGCCTTGTCTGATGCAACTGATCCAAAAGGGGCAGAATGATCCCGAGCGTTTCTGCCGACAGCTTCATGTCCTTTTTCAATTCGCACAGCAGGCGGACGCGGGCGATGTCCACCTCGTCGAAGACGGGGCCGTTTTCACCCAGAGCGGGCCTGACCCAACCCGCACGCACCCAGACCCGCAATTCCTTGACGTTCACACGATCAACGCGCGACACGAGGCTTTGTTCATCCAGTCTCATGCTTTTCTCCGCAATGACGCACGGGGATCGAATGGCGCATGCTTGCGCCATTGCGTGGCAAGGCTTTCCATCGTGGCGTCGATCTTGTCCGGCAATATGATCTTGAGGCGCACGAACTGATCCCCCGCCGCACCTTTGCCCGTGACGATGCCCTTGCCCCGCAGCCGCAGGCGATGGCCCGAAGAGACGCCCTTGGGAACCGTCATCGACACCGGCCCCGAGATCGTGGGCACTTCGATTTTCGCACCAAGGACGGCCTCGTCGAAGGTGATGGGAACCTCAACCTCGATGTTGTCTCCGTCGCGCGTGAAGACGGGATGGGGGCGCAGGGTGACAGTCACCAGCGCATCGCCGGACGGACCGTTGCCGAACCCCGGCCCGCCCTTGCCGCGCAAGCGGAAGGTCTGGCCGTCCCGTGTACCCGGCGGAAATGATATCTCGATCCGGTTGCCATCCGGCATCGTGACGCTGTTTTTGCTGCCGTTCACGGCATCGAGGAAATCAATCTCGAGGGTGTAGCGCAGATCGGGGCCGGGGGCGTGAAACTCTTGTCGGTGGTAAGCTCCGGCCCCTTGACGGCGACCGAACAGGTCCGAAAACAGATCCGACGCGCTTTCGAACCCGCCCGCTGACGGGTGAGGGTCGTAACGACGGCCTGCATCCTGATCCGCGTAATGACGATAGAAGTGATGCTCTGGTCGCTCATGTCCCTGCGCGTCAATCTCTCCGGCGTCAAAGCGACGGCGCGTTTCGGGATCACTCAACAGATCATGGGCCGCGGACACTGCCTGAAACTGCGCCTGTTTGCCGGTGTCGCCGGGATGCAGGTCGGGATGCAGCTGTTTGACAAGCTTGCGATACGCTTTCTTGATGTCGTCCTGCGTGGCCGTCTTCGCCACGCCCAAGGTCTTGTAGGGGTCGTCAGCCATGGTTTGACCTTCAGTTCACAGGCCCCCGGTTGCCGATCCCGGGAAGCAAGACCGACAAGAGCCATTCCGAATATGATAAGCCGCTTTTGCCGTCTTTCATATGCGCCAGATCAAATACGTGATGTGTTTGATATTCGGATCTTTGCCCAAGACGGCGCGGTTATCATTCTGCTAGGCGACATAGTGCCGTTTTCATGCGCGCCTTGATCCATGTCATCAGCATGTCAACGAAACTGGGTTAAGCACGAGGTATTGAGCGGGGGAGGTCGATATGCGGGAGCAGATCAAAATCCATACGGTTTTGCGTGATGATCAACCTTTGCGTGATCAGTGGCATCTTGTGCGCGATGAAAACGGCAGAAGAAATCAATCCGGGCGACATCGCCAATGAACGCCAAGCCCTGAATACGGCGCTGACCTACCTGATGGATCGCATGGACGTCCTCGACGACGCGCGGCAGTCGCGCTATGCGTCGCCTTGCTCGC
>NCJR01000541.1 GCA_002282555.1 Rhodobacterales bacterium 34-62-10 | reverse complement strand
ATCGCGCCATGATCGAGGCGCTGCGTCCCATGGTGACAAGCGTGGTGCAGGTGCCCTTGAGCGCGGAGACATTGTCGCGCGGCACGGAGGGGATGGTGTTCGACCCTCTCCATGCGCCGATGGCGGCCAGCATCTTGGGGCCGATGGCGCATCAGGACGCGGCCACTGCGTTGCAACCGGAACTGTTGCGCCTGATGGGCTTGCGAGGTGGATAGGCGGCATGGAAAAGGCCCGCCAGTGAGGGCGGGCCTTCGTCTGCCTGTCGCTGGCGCGGTCAGATCTTTTCGATCAGTTCCGGCACGGCGGTGAAGAGGTCCGCAACAAGGCCGTAATCGGCGACCTGGAAGATCGGGGCTTCTTCGTCCTTGTTGATGGCGACGATGATCTTGCCGGCAAGGTGCTGGATCGCGCCCGAGATGCCGACGGCGACATAAAGATCCGGTGCCACGACCTTGCCGGTCTGGCCGACCTGCCAGTCGTTCGGCGCATAGCCCGAGTCCACAGCCGCGCGGGATGCACCGACGGCGGCGCCCAGCTTGTCGGCGAGTTTCTCGATCAGGGCGAAGTCGGCTTCGGAGCCGACACCGCGCCCGCCGGACACGACCACGCCAGCGCTGGTCAGTTCGGGGCGGTCGGATGCGGCCACCTTGTCTTCAACCCATTCGGACAGGCCGGGATTGTCGCCTGTCGCGATGGCTTCCACCGGGGCGGAGCCGCCCATCGGGGCCAGATCGAAGGTCGAGGTGCGGATGGTCATCACCTTGACGCTGTCGGTGGATTTGACGGTCTGGATCGCGTTGCCGGCATAGATCGGACGCTCGAACGTGTCCGCATCGACCACGCCGACCACGTCGGACAGGATCATCACGTCCAGCAGGGCGGCCACGCGCGGCATGATGTTTTTCGCGTCCGTCGTCGAGGGGGCGACGATATGCGAGTAGCCCGAGGCGAGGCTGACGATCAGCGCCGCGACGGGTTCAGCCAGACGGTGCCCGTAGAGCGCGTCTTCGGCGACCAGCACCTTGGAGACGCCTTCGATCTTGGCCGCCTCATCCGCGGCAGCCTTGGCCGAGGCACCGGTGCAGAGCACGGTCACATCGCCCAGTTTCCTGGCCGCGGTCACGGCCTTGGCGGTGGCATCGACTGCCAGCGTGCCGTCGGTTACTTCACCAATCAGAAGAACAGCCATTATACAGCCCCCACTTCCTTGAGTTTCGCCACAAGCTCGTCGACCGAGCCCACCTTGATGCCT
>NCJR01000205.1 GCA_002282555.1 Rhodobacterales bacterium 34-62-10 | reverse complement strand
TCTGTATGTGATGGATCATGTGTTCTTTGCCATGGCGCTGGCGCTGAAAACCTATTTCCAGAAGATCGCCGATCCGCGCGATATTGCGCCCACGGCGGCGGTGGCGTTCACGATCAACCATATCGCGGCGGTTTTCCTTCCGGCGTCACTGGGCTATCTTTGGTTGGTGTCGCCCAGTTCGGTGTTCGTGCTGGCGGCGGCCATGGCGGGCGTGTCCTTCACGCTGGCCATGCTGATCCCGCGCCATCCCGAGCCGGGGAACGAGACGATTTTTTCCCGGTTCCTGCCGGCCCCGGCGGAGTGACTCTGCATGCCAAGCCCTGATCTGACCGAAGTCGCCGAACGCCCTGCCGAGGCGGGCAAGCATCAGGCGAAATTCCTGACCGGATCGACGATGCGCCATGTGGTCGTGATGACCCTGACCGGATCGCTGGGCCTGAGCTTTCTGTTTCTGGTGGATTTTCTGGCGCTGTGGTGGATCAGCCAGCTGGATAACGAGATCTTCATCACCGCCATCGGTTTTGCGGGCACGATCCAGTTTTTCGTGATGTCGGTGGCCGTGGGCATGATGATCGGGGCGGTTGCGCTGGTCAGTCGGGCGCTGGGCATGGGCGATCCTGAGGAGGCGCGCCGGATTGCCACATCCGCGATGATCTATGGCGCGGTGTTCCAGACCACGCTGGCCCTGATCGTGTTCATCTATCGGCGCGAGATCCTGATCTGGACCGGGGCCGAGGGTGAGGCGCTGGAGGTGGCGGTGGATTTCCTGAGCATCTCATTGCCATCCTTGCCCTTTGTCGCCATCGGCATGTGCGCCAGCGCCGTGCTGCGCGCGGCGGGCGAGGCGTGGCGGTCGATGATGGTCACGGTGTCGGCGGGGATCGTGGCGCTGATCGTTGATCCGATCCTGATCGTCTGGATGGGCTATGGCGTGAGCGGGGCGGCCATGGCCATCGTGCTGTCGCGCTTCACCATGGCGGTGATGGGGTTTTACTGGGTCAGCCGGTCGCGCAACCTGCTGGCGCGGCCCAGTCTGATTGATCTGCGCGCCTTTTTGCTGCCCTTTGCGGCGATTGCGATTCCGGCAGTGGCGACGCAAGTGTCCACGCCGTTCGGCAACTGGATCTTGGTGCGTGCCATGGCGCAGCATGGCGATAGCGCCGTGGCGGGCCTGGGTGTGGTGATGCGCCTGACCATCGTGTGCTTTGGCGGGATTTTCGCGCTGTCGGGTGCGATTGGCGGGATCATCGGGCAAAACTACGGCGCCAAGCAATATGACCGCGTGGCGCAAGCCTATGTCGATGCGCTGAAATTCTGCGCGGTCTATACGGCTGTGATCTGGGTGCTGCTGATCCTGAGTGCCGATCTGATCGCGGGGTCATTCGGGCTGGGCGAGGAGGGGGCGCAGATCGTGCGCACCTTTGCCTATTACGCGGCGGGGACTTTCGTGTTCACGGGCGCGCTGTTCGTGTCCAACGCGGCCTTCAACAATCTGGGCCGGCCCTTGTGGGCGACGGCGGCGAATTGGGCGCGCGATGCGATCCTGATGGCGCCCTTGGCCTTTGGTCTGGGGGCGATTTATGCGGGCGGCGGCGTCATCATGGGGCAGGCCGTGGCCAATACGCTGGCGGGCCTCCTTGCGGCATGGATCGGCTGGCGGTTTGTGCGCCGCCTGAGCGGGCGGCCTGCGGCCGTGCTTGACGGCAGGCCCGCATCCACATAACGGCAGGGGCAACCAACCCCCGGAGAGACGCCATGCCCACATTCACCGCCATTACCACCCTGACCGGCAAGACCCCCGCCGAGGCGCTGGGCGAGGCTGTCGAGACCCTGACCCCCGAACCCGAGGGCGTGGGCGTGTTCGAGATCGAAGACGGGTCGGGCCTGTGGGAAGTGGCCTGTTACTTTACCGAAAAGCCGGACCATGCGGGGCTGGCGCTGTTGGCCGCCGTGCATGGGGCGAAACCTTTTGCCATTTCCGAACTGCCCGAGACGGACTGGGTCGCCCATGTGAAGCGCGAATTGTCGCCCGTGGTGGCGGGGCGGTTCTTTGTCTATGGCAGCCATGATGCGGATAAGGTGCCGGACGGTGTCGAGGCGCTGCTGATCGAGGCGGCGATGGCCTTTGGCACCGGGCATCACGGCACAACGCAGGGCTGCTTGCGGGCGCTGGACCGGCTGGATCAAGGCGGGTTCAAGGGACAGAACGTGGCCGATATCGGTTGCGGCACCGCTGTTCTGGCGATGGCGGCGGCGCGGATCTGGCCCAACCCGGTGCTGGCGGGCGATATCGACGAGGTCGCGGTCGAGGTGGCGCGGGCGAATGTGGCGGCCAATGATCTGGAGGGCCGGGTGCATTGCGTCGAGGCGACAGGCTTTGATCATCCCGATATTGCGGCGGCCAGCCCCTTTGATCTGGTCTTTGCCAATATCCTGAAAGGGCCGCTGATCGATCTGGCCCCCGAGATGGCCGCGCAGTTGATTCCCGGTGGTTATGCCATTTTGTCGGGGATTCTGAACGAGCAGGCCGATGAGGTGATCGCGGTTTATGCACAGTCCGGCATCAATCTTGTCCATCGTGAGGAGATTGGTGAATGGACGACGCTGACACTGCGCAAATAAAGCGGGAATATGGCGGCTTTGCAGCGGGGCGTCGAACTCTGCCCAAATTATGCCATATTTGAGCAGTAGTTTGCTTGGATCGAATTCGGTGGGGGCCGAAACGGTTGGAGCTCTGACATGTCAGACGCATTCTATGATTTCGACAACCGCTTGCGGCGGATCCACAAGTCGCGGGTCAAACTGGCCCGGGGATATGTGTCGGTTGTGGGTGATGACGGGCTGATCGTCGTCAAGCCGAAGCGCCGTCGCATGGGTTTTCACCTGCGGGCGCTGGCCTTTGTCATCATCGGGTTTCTGGGCTTCAAGGTCATGATCCTTGCGGCGCTGGGTCAGGCGGTCTATGCGGACCGCGTTGACACTCTGCGCGAGGGATCGACGGTCGAGCGGGCCGGGGCCTGGGTGATGCAACCCGATCCGGTATCCGTCATGCTGGCGCAGAAAATCCGCACCTATCTGCCTTGATCCTGAACCCGGTCCTGTCCTGTGGGGCAGGCTGTGTCTGGTCCTGCGGGATCATGTGAAAAAGCCGCGCATCCTGGCAGGGACGCGCGGCTTTTTGCGGCCGTGAGTGGCGCTTGGGTCGGTCAGCGGTTCTTGACCACGAAGTCGATGTCGCCACGGCACAGGCCGATGTCTTCCAGCTCGCGGTCCGAGAGTTTGGACAGCGCGTTGCGGGTGATGCGGGCGTCATTCCAAGCCGACACAACACCGACGAGGTTCGAGAAGAAACCGGTGTGGCCAGCGGCCTGGGCGGAAGTGCGGGGGGCGTCGTAAACAGCCATGATAGTGATCCTTGGTTGCGCGTCTGCGCGGTGAATGGGTTGAAGGGTGTCAAGACCTGTTACGGTCCTCTTTCTGCAGCTGCACATAGTTTGCCTTGAATCGCGGCACAAGACGGGCAGATTGCATAGGTCTTATGCGACTTGTGCATGGGTCGTGAGATGGCGTCAGATCAATAAAACAAGGTTAAAATGGGACATAGTTTCTGTCGTTTTTGGTGCTGAAACCGACGCTTTGCCTGTATTTTCTGCGCCGCAGCATCGGCGTGCCAAAAAAGGGGGCACTGCTGTTTTGGATTTCCTTTTGTTCGCCTTTCGTGCTAGTGCATCAAAAAAGCAACAGAGCAGGGGCGGATGATGCGGGTTTTGGGGATCGATCCCGGCTTGAGGAACCTTGGCTGGGGCATCATCGACGTTGATGGCAGCCGGATGATCCATGTGGCCAATGGCATTTGCCACTCGGCCGGGGATGATCTGTCGCTGCGGCTGCTGGCACTCCACGCGCAATTGAGCGCGGTGGTCGCGCAATACCGGCCCGATACGGCGGCGGTGGAACATACATTCGTGAACAAGGACGGGGTGGCCACGCTGAAGCTGGGCCAGGCGCGCGGGATTGCGTTGCTGGTGCCGGCGCAGGCGGGGCTGAGCGTGGGCGAATATGCGCCCAATGCGGTGAAAAAGACCGTGGTGGGCGTGGGCCATGCGGCCAAGGAACAGGTGCAGCATATGGTGCGGATGCAACTGCCCGGTGTGGTGCTGGCGGGGCCGGATGCGGCGGATGCCTTGGCGGTGGCGATTTGCCATGCGCATCACGGTGCGGCGGGCAGCCCGCTGGC
>NCJR01000204.1 GCA_002282555.1 Rhodobacterales bacterium 34-62-10 | reverse complement strand
TGAGGCGTGCGATGGTTCGGCGGGACCCTCAGGCATCGCTTGCGATTTCGTGTGCAACTCGGCGACCGCCGTCGCGCTGGTGGGAGCCTCGGCGGAATTTGGTCTAATTGCAGTTTCGAGCGCCCATGGACTGCCGATCGCGCGGGATTTTCGCGGTCTGATCAGCCCACCTGCCAAACAGCCTCCAAGATTCCTTCTCTGAACTGACACGCGCCGCGGCTTCGCAGCCGCAGTGTCATGCCGTGACGCCGGAGCCATGCTGCTTCGCGCTGCGGGTATTCCCCAACCGCAGTTGCCGCTTTGGCTCCGGCGGAGGACCGAATTATCAGAGAGCCCCAGTCCGATGTCTTTCAACTACAAAACTACCGTCACGCGCCGCGCCTTTGTCGCGTCGTCGCTCGCGGGTGTGATGCCCGCCACCCTGCCTTTTCCGAGGATGGCAGAAGCCGCCACCCGGAAATTCTCACTCCGGGCCGCACCGGGAAGCACACGGCTTGTTCCCGAGCCACATCCGGACACTGCGGCCTGGTGCTACAACGGTAAGGTCCCGGGCCCGGAGATCCGCATTCGACAAGGTGATCGCCTTCAGGTCGAGGTTATGAATGACCTTGCGGAGGAAACCACTGTGCATTGGCATGGCATCCGGCTTCCCAACGCAATGGACGGGGTGCCGCACTTGACACAGGGACCGATCGCCCCGGGCGACAAGTTCGTCTACGAATTCGATGCAGTCGATGCCGGCACCTTCTGGTATCACCCACATCAGCGCAGCTTCGAGCAGGTCGGGCGCGGTCTCTACGGTCCCCTTATCGTCGAGGAGGCCAATCCACCTCGGGTCGACCGCGATGTTACTTGGGTCCTGGACGACTGGCGTCTGGCCGAGGACGCATCGATTTCGGATGATTTCGGCAATGCCCATGACTTAAGCCACGCTGGCCGCCTCGGGAACACTGTGACGATCAACGGTCACGTGCCGGAAACACTCGAGGTGGCATCGGGGGAACGGATCCGCCTCCGCCTGATCAACGCGGCGAATGCCCGGATCTTCGCACTCGATTTCGGGGACCATACACCGCGCATCATCGCGCTCGACGGGCAACCCGTCACACCGCATGAGCCGCGGGACGGTGTTGTCGTTCTTGGACCCGCAATGCGCGTCGATGTGATCCTGGATTGCACCGGCAAGCCAGGCGCACAAGCCCAGCTTGTAGACCGTGCGTACCGCGGGAACGATTTTCGAGTCCTCGATTTCACCTACGCTGAAACCGCCCTGCGCGAGGCCACACCCGACTGGCCGATCGCATTGCCCACCAACCCCATTCCGGAACCTAACCTGAGATCCGCGCAGCGTCATGAGGTGACGTTCACCGGCGGCATGATGGGCATGATGGTGGAACGCGAAATGGGCCTCGAGCCGCGTGGCGGCATGATGGGCGGCGGTATGATGGGCATGATGCATGACGGGCGCGGCATCTGGTTTGTCAACGGAAAGGCCGCCGAGGGCCATGTGCTCGATCCGTTCCTGACGTTGGAACGCGGTGCCAGTCACATCCTCGAGATGACCAACGCGACCGCCTTCGACCACCCGATCCATCTGCATGGCCATTCGTTCCGGGTGATCAGCCGAAATGGTACGCCGACGCAGCATCGTGAATGGCAGGACACGGTGCTGATGGCGCCCCGCGAACGGGTCGAGATCGCCTTCGTCGCCGACAATCCCGGCGACTGGATGTTCCACTGCCACATTCTCGAACACCAAGCCGCGGGAATGATGGGCGTGATCCGCGTCGCATGAGACCCGGAGGAGGACAAGAAATGACAAACAGCACCTTGAATTTTGAGCCGGACAGACGCCACTTCCTGGCACTGGGTATGGGTGCAGCTGCAGTGCTCGTGTTGCCCGGCGCGGTGCGCGCGGCCGACGGGGCGGCCGATATTCGAACGCTCGCCTTCGATGGCGACACGCTGCTGATCGCAGGCGCAACACTGAGGGCGAGCCCCGATGACGGTCGCAGTTGGCATGACAGGCCAACACCTTCCCCGGTCTCCTCGATCGCCACGCATCCTGCGCGTCCCGGACGTCTCCTTGCCGGTTTGGCGCGGGGAGGGGTGACCGTGTCCGACGATGGCGGAACGACATGGGCTGCCCGAAGCGAGGGGCTTGCCTCCGGCGAGGTCACCGCGCTGGCCGTGGCCGCCGGAAACCCCGACATGATCTATGCCGCAATCCGCGGCGACGGCCTTTGGAAGAGCGAGGACGCAGGCGCAACCTGGGCCCTGGCGATGGACAGGCCCTGGCTCGACGCAGCCGAGCGTGACCCGCTGACGCTGGCATCGGTCGATCTCGAAACCGGAATGGGCGGCATCTGGATCTATGCGGGAACCGAGAAAGGCCTGACCCGTGTTCCGGACTGTTTCTGCCGCTGGCAAGACGTTCAGCCCGGCAATGCGATGGACGCGCTGGTGACGGGCGACACGCCACCTGCCGAGGCACCCCTGCCGGCGGACGAGCCGGTCCTGTCACTGGCCAGTGCCCCTGCGGCACCGTCTACACTTTACGCGGCACTGCCGTCGGGGGTGTGGGCGTCGCAGGACGGCGGCGTGATCTGGACGCACAAGGCAAAAGGGCAGGGGAGGGCCGTCGCGGTTCACCCTAGGGACGAAAATCACATAGCCGCCCTCCTCAACGGCACCCTGAACCTCAGCCGCGATGGCGGCGCTACCTGGGCCGCGCTCGCGGTCGCATGATGGAGAACCCCATGAACAGAAGATATGTCCTGGCTTCGCTTGCTGCACTTGGCGTCGGCGGAACCTTCACTTTCACGACGCTGACTTCAGCACAAAGCACCGAAGACGCGACCGGTCCCGCAAGTACCGACGTGTCAGACGGAACGAAGCAGATCACGATCTGGCGCGATCCGGGCTGCGGTTGCTGCGACAGCTACGCCGATTATCTGGAAGAGAACGGCTATCAGGTGACACGCATCGACGATCGGGATTTTGATAAGCGCTCAATCGAAGTCGGCGTTCCCGAGCAGGGGCTCGGCTGTCATCTGGCCGAGATCGAAGGCTATTATGTCAGTGGATTGGTACCCTCGGAGATCCTGGAAAGGCTGGTCACGGAGAAGCCCGACATCACCGGCATTACTTTGCCGGGCATGCCTTCGAACGCGCCAGGAATGGCACGCGTAAAGACCGGTACGCTCAAGACCTATGCGTTCGGCGAGGGCGGGATCACCGTTTACTCCGATGAGTAACTGCATGGATATGATGACCGGCCCGATGATGGGGGTGATGATGTTCGGTGGAGGGCTTTTGCTCCTGCTCGTCGCCGCGGTTCTGCTGCTCAGCATCGTCGCACTCGTGAAATACCTCAGGAGTGCGACATGAGGCGGGCCGCAACAATCGGTGCCGCTGTTGCCACATTGACCGCGATCGGTGTTGCCGTCCTCGCGCAGTCGGAAAGCGACGAAGCTTCGGTGGACGGATTGACCTTCCTTGGCGACCCCGTGACTGTAGCCGACATCGCAGCAGGCGAGACACTCTATGCCGAGAATTGCGCATCCTGTCACGGTGCCGATCTGGAAGGACAGCCCGATTGGCGGCGGCGTCTGGACAATGGGCGCATGCCCGCGCCGCCACATGACGAAACCGGCCATACCTGGCACCATTCGGACCGGAACCTCTTTATTGTGACCAAAGGCGGCGTCGGCGCCGTCGTGCCCGGCTACGAAAGCGACATGCCGGCGTACGATGGCATTCTGACCGACGACGAGATTGCCGATGTTCTCTCTTACATCAAAAGCACCTGGCCGGATCGACAGCGCGAATTCCAGGCGGAAGTATCTGCCAACGACAAAGGTGATTTATGAGCGTGACCGAGGAACCCCGCCGCCGGAAGGGTCGGCTACTAACTATGATGCCAGTCGCGATCTTCGCCCTCATCGGCGCGGGCTTTTACTGGGGGCTGTTCAATGGTGACGATACTTTAGCGTCACCGCTTATTGGCAAGGCGGTGCCCGAGTTCGACCTGCCGCCGATAGAAGGCCTGCCGAACGGCCTGTCGACGGCCGATCTGAAGGGGCAGGTGTCCCTGGTCAACGTCTGGGCGTCCTGGTGTGTACCGTGCCGGGTCGAAATGCCGTTGCTGAACGACTGGCGGCGCAGGGTGAAGTCCCGATCTTCGGCATTAACTTCAAGGACCGTCCCGAAGAGGCATTGGGCTTTCTCGATGAGCTTGGTGACCCTTACACGGGGTCTGATGCCGGAGGGGGCAGAATAGTACGCTAAGGGCTGATCTTGGTTCCTGTGCGGTGCAAAGTTCTGTAGATCGTTGGCCTTGAGACCGCAAAGACCTCTGCCAGGTCACTGATGGAGTAGTCACCGGTGGCATGCATGCGTGCGAGTTCTTTTTGTTGTTTTTCAGAGAGTTTCGGCTGTTTTCCCCGGAGCTTACCTTTTGCCCGTGCAATAGCCATTCCCTCCTTGGTCCGTAACCGGATGAGGTCGGCTTCAAACTCAGCAAAGGTGGCCAGAATGTTGAAGAACATTTTACCCATTGGGTCCGTCGGGTCGTAGATGGACATTCCCAACGCGAGCTTGACGCCTTTTTTCTCCAACTGATCTGCGATCGCGCGTGCATCGGGGACGGACCGGGCAAGGCGATCCAATTTTGGCACGACCAGCACGTCACCTTCCCGCACGGCCGCCAGTGCTTGGTCGAGTCCGGGGCGGGCGCGGTTGGTGCCCGTTAGCCCGTGGTCAGTATAAATGAGATCCTCTGATACGCCCAAGGCGCATAGGGCCTGCCGTTGTGCGGTCAGGTCCTGTTTGTCGGTCGAGCAGCGGGCATAGCCAATTTTGGTCACAGTCATGGCTTTACTGTACGATTAAGGGGCGGCATATGCGAATCAAATCGTGCCACCTATACGAGACATTCGGAGGTGTGGTTTCTCAGGACCTGCCAACCTTTGCAACACATGTCCGGTGAAGGAACCTCTTACGGACAGCCGCTTTGATCTTGGAAGGAACCACATGCCCCGCAGGAAAATGCTCACTGACCGCCAGCGGGAAGCGCTGCTTGATCTGCCGACCGAAGAAACGGCGATGCTGCGTCACTACACGCTGGCAGATGATGATCTGGAAATCATTCGCGCCCGTCGCCGTCCCCATAATCGTTTCGGCTTCGCCCTTCAGCTTTGCGCATTGCGATACCCTGGTCGGTTGCTCGCGCCAGGCGAGGTTATTTCTGCGGCCTTGTCACGATTTTTGGCTGCGCAACTCGGACTGAAGCCTGATGATCTGGTGGAATATGCGACACGGGACGAAACGCGCCGCGAACACTTGGCCACTCTGCGTGAGATTTACGGATACAAGATGTTCACTGGCCGAGGATCGCGCGATCTGAAGGCCTGGCTTGAGAACGAAGCCGAAACCGCTCGGTCGAACGAGGATTTGGCACGGCGTTTTGTAGAGCAATGTCGGGCAACCCAGACCATTCTGCCTGGGATTACGGTTATTGAACGCCTCTGCGCGGACGCACTCGTTGCTGCCGAGCGACGGCTTGACACGCGGGTTGCTGACCGACTGGATGATGAGACACAAAGCCGACTTGATGCCCTGTTGGCGGAAACCGTAGACAGCTCCGTCACCCGCTTCGTCTGGCTGCGCCAGTTTGAGGTGGGGCAGAACTCAGCCGACATGAACCGCCTACTTGATCGGCTGGAATGCTTGCAGGGCATGCCCGTGGAAAGATCTATTCTTGCCGATGTGCCACCCCACCGTATCGCGCGCCTCCGACGGCAAGGGGAACGGTATTTCGCCGGTGATCTACGGGATATTTCAGGTGATCGTCGCCTTGCCATCCTCGCGGTCTGTGCTTTGGAATGGCACAGCGCCATTGCCGATGCCGTGGTCGAGACCCATGACCGTATCGTTGGAAAGACATGGCGTGAGGCGAAACGCGCATGCGATTCCCGTGCAGATGATGCCAAGGCCGCCTTGAAAGACACCTTGCAGGGCTTCTCTAATTATGGATCAGCGCTGCTGGAGGCACATGAAGATCAGGCCTCTCTCATCGATGCCGTTCAAAACGCAGGCGGCTGGTTGTCGCTCAGGGGGCTTGTCGCCACCGCTGCCCAACTCACCGACACATTGGCTGCCGATCCGCTGGCACATGTTGTTCACGGGTATCATCGCTTCCGACGTTATGCGCCGCGCATGCTGCGGGCGCTTGATATTCAGGCCGCCCAGGTTGCCGAACCGTTGTTGGAAGCTGCCAGCATCGTCGCGGGAACGGAAACCACAGGCGACCGCCCGCTGACCTTTCTGCGCCGGACCTCGAAATGGCATCGACACCTCAATAAAGATGATGGGCACCGCCTCTGGGAGGTGGCGGTCCTGTGCCACTTGCGCGATGCATTCAGAGCCGGCGACATCTGGCTTGCCCATTCCCGCAGGTATGGCGACCTCAAGGACACGCTGGTTCCGGCCGAAGTTGCCAGGGTAACGCCAAGAATGGCCATGCCATATGAGCCGGAAATATGGCTGGCAGATCGTAAATCTCGTTTGGCTGACGGCTTACAGCGATTGGCCCGCGCCGCCAGGGCCGGTGCCATTCCGGGAGGCTCCATCGAAGATGGCGTGCTCAAGATCGACCGCTTGACTGCCGATGTTCCCGAAGAGGCCGACGCCTTGGTGCTCGACCTTTACAAACGCCTGCCAGAGATCAGGATCACCGACCTGCTGCTCGAAGTGGATGACGAGATCGGCTTTACCGAGGCCTTCACCCATCTGCGCACTGGCGTCCCATGCAAGGACAGGGTCGGCATGCTGAATGTATTGCTGGCTGAAGGGCTTAACCTTGGCCTCTCCAAAATGGCCGGGGCCACGAACACCCACGACTATTTCCAACTGTCGCGCTTGTCGCGGTGGCATGTTGAAAGCGAGGCGATGGCGCGCGCACTGGCCATGGTGATCGAAGGCCAATCCGCCTTGCCAATGGCCCAGTTCTGGGGCGGTGGCACCAGCGCGTCCAGTGATGGGCAGTTCTTCCCCGCCACGCGCCAGGGCGAAGCGATGAACCTGATCAACGCCAAATACGGCCATGAACCCGGTTTGAAAGCCTATACCCATGTCTCCGACCAGTTCGGCCCCTTCGCCACCCAGACCATCCCGGCCACGGTGAACGAGGCCCCTTACATCCTGGACGGCCTGTTAATGACAGACGCAGGCCAGAAAATCCGCGAACAGTATGCCGACACGGGCGGCTTCACCGACCACGTCTTTGCCGTCACCGCCCTTTTGGGCTTTCAGTTCATCCCCCGTATCCGGGACCTGCCATCCAAACGCCTCTACCTCTTCGATCCAGCATCCTGCCCGAAAGAATTGAAGGGGTTGATCGGCGGCAAGGTTAGGGAACCCGTTATCAGCTCAAATTGGTCAGATATCCTGCGCAGCACGGCCACAATGGTGGCGGGCGCGATGCCCCCAAGCCAACTCTTGCGGAAATTCGCTGCATATCCCCGGCAGCATGAGTTGGCCGTCGCGCTACGTGAAATCGGACGGGTTGAACGGACACTGTTTATCATCGACTGGCTGCTGGACGTCGACATGCAACGTCGCGCGCAAATAGGTCTGAACAAGGGCGAAGCACATCACGCCCTCAAGAATGCCCTGCGCATTGGTCGCCAAGGTGAAATTCGCGACCGAACAACTGAAGGACAACATTTCAGGATGGCCGGGCTGAACCTGCTCACAGCCATCATCATCTACTGGAACACCAAGCACCTCGGTCAGGCTGTCGCCAGACGCGGCCGGGATGGATTGCATTGCTCACCAGACCTTCTGGCGCATATCTCACCCCTCGGATGGGCCCACATCCTGCTCACTGGCGAATACAGATGGCCCAAAAGGTGATCAACCCACATTCTCCAAGTAAGTCGCTGATTTCGCTGTCGTAATCGTGATATTTCGCATATAAATCATGGCGTTGACGGCTGCGAGGGGCGCGTTTCA
>NCJR01000203.1 GCA_002282555.1 Rhodobacterales bacterium 34-62-10 | reverse complement strand
TTTCAGCCGGCGCGAGTTAAATGGTTTGACGCTGCGAAAGGTATTGGGTTTGCCAACGTATTTGGTTCAGCCGAAGACGTGTTCATACATATTGAGGTCTTGCGCGCGTCAGGACTAGCCACCCTAGATGCAGGAGAAGCTATTGCGCTCCGGGTTTTTGAGGGAGACCGCGGCTTGTTGGCGGCTGAGGTCAAAGACTGGATCAGCGCACAAGCATAACTTACCTGCAGAATTGCATAGGAACGCGTGTTCCGAGCTGTCTTGCCTACCCCTGAGCCGTGCAGCGGCAAGGCAAAGCTCAGCCGGCTACTTTGCGGCCCTGTCGAGCACTTCTTCAGCCCACTGGTTAAGGCTCTTGCCCGCCAGTTCAGCAGCCATCGCTGCCTTGCGATGAACCTCTGGGCTGACCCGGAACATAACCTGGCCCGAGTAAGCCTTCTGTGGCTTTTTGCCAATTTTGGCGCAGGTTTCGATGTAGTCTTCGACAGCCTCATGGAAGGTTTCACGTAGCCCTTCCACGGTATCGGCATGAAAGCCCACTCCATCACGGATACCGGCAATCCGGCCCGTAAAAATCGCGTCTTCGTCGTCGTATTCGATCCGGGCAGCATAGCCCTTGTAATTCATGGTGTTGGTCATGGTCTTACCCCGATCCTCTCCAGGAAATCGCGGGCATCGCGCACCTGGTATCGCTTTGCTTCCTTGGCAGGGTGCGGGCGGTGGAATGTCACGACCTCGCCATCCTTTTCGAACCGCACCCTTGATCCACGTCCTTCAATCAGTCGTGCACCAGCCGCCAGCAGCAAGCTTTCGATCCCCGCCCATTCGATGGTGCCAGACACTGGATCCGTGAAGATGGCGGCAAGGGTCTTGCGGTGCTTGCTGTTCATCAGAGAAAATTAGTTTATGATTGCAAAAAGTGCAAGCATCTAATGATGCTCTGCCTCGGCATGAAATCATTGTAAAGCTGGCCAATGACCATCGCGCGGCGTCATCACTGTTTGCCAAATGAGGTTATTTCTCTAAAACAGTCCTCAGTTTGCGAGCCAGTTCGTTGTTCTGTGCCAGGATGGCCTGCACTGACATCTCACGCTTCTTGCTCAGATGCGGCTGATGCGAGCAACTGTCCATTGTCACAGTTTCGAACAATACATAGCGGCGCCCGTTGTGGTCGCGCACAAGGAACCACTCGTCGCGCTCAAGCTGATTGTGGTGAACAATCTCGTGTATTCTGGTCAACTGCGGCATATCCATCTCCTCCCAGGAGCTGACAATAAACCTACGTCTAATGATACCACATGACGCAGATCAAAGCAGCCGCAGACCTGAGGCAGCGTTTCCACCACGCAAGTTAATGCCAAATATTTGCTGAGAGGCTGTAGGAAGCGCAAACAACGCCGCCCGCACCCAGAACCCATCAAAGCATTGGGTCGCCGCCCACGGGGCGATATGGAGGGTCTCAGGGGCATCCCAGACCTGTCAGGCTGTTCCATAAATCGGCACACGACACGGACGACAGTAGATTCAACGTTATTCAGCCGACATTGGGGACCGCGAATGACTGTTAGGCATTTGCTGCTATTACCCAGCGGTAGACGAGCACGCCACGTGGTAACTTTCAGCCTTATATGTTGAAAGTTACTACCGGAACGGTAGCTGAAACGGCCAAGCCTAGTATGAGTATCCAGTTTCTGAACCGGCTGGAATCGCGATCAGGTTTTTCATGAACCTCGTCAAAATCTCTGAAAAGGCGATCAAAATCAGGCATGGAAGCTCCACTTGCGATGTTTTGGTAACGATGGGGAGCTCCTGAATGTGGCAACTCTCTTGGGCGACCTAACGTAGAAGAGCCAAAGTTGTTCCAGCCTTTGGACCATCCATTTAGGAGGTGGCCTCTGTCTGTGATGTTGTGAAGGCGTCTCGAAAACGGGCAAGTCAGGCAAGGCTGTTAAAAAGGGCGTTTGGAGGGCTGTAGCTCACGAACAAAGCTCGGAGTTTCAAATCGCTTTCATGCCACTCGATAGCCATTTGGCGAAGTCAGCCTCGCTGACCTCTTCTGTCGCCAAGTTCTCCATCATCCTGACACCCTCAATCGTTCCGGGGCGGAAAGAATATCCGTTCAGGCGTAGAAACGTGACTGCAGTCACAAACGCTGTACGCTTGTTGCCATCCACGAAGGCATGAGCTTTGGAAATACCAAAAGCGTAAGCGGCGGCGAACTCGGCAAGTCCAGAGCTCGTATATGAAGCAAGGTTCACCGCACGAGCGCATCCCATCTCCAAGAGTGCTCGATCCCGTATACCAGAGGCGCCGCCATGCCGGGCTATCTGTCGATCATGAATGGCAAGGACTGCGGCAAGCGGAACCCAGATCGGTTCACTCATGCCAGAGCTTGAAGAAGGTCGCGGTTTTCATCCATCACGATTTCTGCAGCAGCCATCGCGGCGGCGATGCTAGGATCGTGGGGTGTGATCTTCAGACTACCGTCATCCCCGCGCATGACGAAGAGTGTGTCACCCTCCTTCGCGTCGAGAATGGTTAGCATTTCCGTGGTCAGAGTCATGACAGCAGAGTTGCCAACTTTCCGGATTTTGCTTTCGATCATAATCGCTACTCCTTGAGTATCCAAATGTATATACGATACGTGTAGCATTAGCAATGCTTGCCCCTGCCCTCTCGTGAGTTACTGGGCATCTGCAACTGCCTCTGATTGAGAAAAAGTGAGGTTCTCCCCATTCCTTGAGAGGTAATTCTGAGCCTTTCGCAGCCTCTTCTCTGCACGTCTCCATGCAGTGAAAAGGTGCTAAAAGCTTCCAAAACCTAGCGCTCGTTAGTGTTAAATATGTGTTATAGGGTGTTACGCTGTGGATAAGTGATCATAACTATCGGTAATCATTAAATTAATCGAAACGGCCTGTGTGTAGAGTCACGAAAGAATGTGTGTAAAATCACGAAAGAATGTGTGTAGAGTCACGAAAGCCCTTAGAGCTGTGTGTGAAAACACGAAGGGACTTGACCCTGTGTGTGAAATCACGAAGATAGTGCCATGGTGTGTGAAATCACGAAAGACATGGATCGCTCGCCCCTGTTGCCGGATCGGCAGGAACAGGGCGACTTTTTCGTGTGCGATATCTTCGACGCTACACCCAAAGCCGACATGGCCTCTATGGCCCATCCGATCTTCTCGCTCTCGACGAAACCTGATCATCGCATCCGTCGATATGAGGATGCGAGTGGGAAGAACTACCTCGAGGTAAAGCCCTCGGCAGATGGTTTGGCGACGATCCACGACCGGGATGTTTTGATCTACTGCATCAGTCAAATCATGGCTGCTTTGAACGATGGACAAAAAGTCTCTCGGATTGTGCGCCTCAAAGCCTACGATTTGCTTAAAGCGACAAACCGCACCACCGATGGACGCGGTTATGATGGGCTTCGCAGCGCCTTGGTAAGGCTCCAAGGCACGCAGATCGAAACCAATATCGTGACGGGTGACACAGAGCAGCTCGACATCTTCAGCGTCATCGATAAAGCACGCATTGTCCGCCAGACACGAGATGGGCGGATGCAGGAAATTGAAATCCAGCTGTCTGATTGGGTCTTCAATGCTATCCAAGCCCAAGAGGTGCTGACACTTCATCGGAATTACTTCCGCCTTCGCAAGCCTTTAGAACGTCGTATCTATGAAATTGCGCGCAAACATTGCGGACAAAAGTCGGAATGGAAGATTGGATTGTCAGCCTTACAGAAGAAGTGTGGGTCAGCCTCTACGACCCGTGAGTTCAAGCGGCTGGTGCAAAACATCGTCAAACAGGACGAGGATCACAACCATATCCCAGACTATGCGGTGCGGTTGGTTGACGATATGGTCCTGTTCATCAACCGACATGCGCAGAACGAGGTTGTTTTGCCTGCGCCGGCAGCTATGCGTGTCAGGCTGGAACCGGACACCTACCAGAAAGCGAAAGAGGCCGCGCCTGGTTGGGATGTATATTATTTGGAACGCGAGTGGCGGGAGTGGATGACGGAGCCGCCAAAGAGCCCTGATGCCGCATTTCTGGGCTTCTGTCGCAAAGTCTTTGAGAAGCGTGGTAGGCCCTAACAGGCCGCTGAAATAGTCGCGGCGGCGGGACACTGTTCTTGCAGTTGGTGTTGATTTCCACCGAGAACTGACCCGGGTTTTCCATCGAGAACTGACCCACCTCTGATTATGGATTTTGGGTCAGTCTTCGGTCAAGACATGGCTTGTCTCCTTCTTTGTTCTGGCCGCTGTGGCGG
>NCJR01000202.1 GCA_002282555.1 Rhodobacterales bacterium 34-62-10 | reverse complement strand
CTCGGCGGCATAGTCGCCATCGGCGCGGGCGATGCGCACCAACAGCGCGCTCAGCGCGCGGCGGGCATCCTCGTCCGGCAGCGGGCGGCTGTGATCGGCTTGGGTCAGGCGTTTCAGCAGGTCGGCAAACATCGGCAGGGGCCTTTCTTGAAATCTGGGCCTTCGCGGGGGGGCGGGCCATCATGCCCAAGGATGAAGCAGGATGCCGGATGGTCAACCGGTCATGTCGCGGGCGCGGGTCAAGGCCTCGTGAAGATCGGCCTCATCCAGACCCAGCATGACGCGGGTTTCGTGGATTTCCTCGATCTCCTCGACATGCGGCAGGCCATCGGCCAGCATCACCTCGCACAGCGCCTCGAGCGCGGACAGGCGGTGCGCGTGATCCAGTTCGGCGCGGATCAGTTCGGCAAAGGTATCGGTATGCGGCGCACGGGCGTCCAGTTTCTCGCAGGTGGCGCGCATCTTGGCCGCCTCGACCGGGTTCAGATCGAACAGCCGCGCCAGCAGCCGGTCGATCCGCTGGATTTCGGGCAGCTTGTAGCTGTGATCGGACTTGGCCACCCGCACCATCAGCGCGCCAAGCGCCAGTTGCGCGTCCGGTTGCGGCAGCGGCGCCTCATGGCTGGAACGGAAGGATCTGAGCAGTTTTCCAAGCATGGGCCAACAGTATCGCGGGGCTGTCCGCCTGCCAAGATGCCGCCCTGCGGTTGCGCGGCGACTGTTGCATTCCGCCCAGCATGGCCGCGCGCGCATAAAGGATGTCATCCACCGCGATCCCGCCCGGATCGGTGTTCAGCACCACCACGCCGGCAATCAGGGGCGCGCCGTCGGCGGTGCCATAGCCCAGCGCGGTGATGCCCTGCGTGAGCGGCGTCACGTTTCGGGCCAGAACGCGGCCCAGCCGGTCCAGCAGGATCACCTCGACCGTGCCGCGCGGGGCCGGGCGCGCGCCCAGCGGGTCGTCGTAATCGGCATGGACCAGCAGGCCCGTCGCGGCCTGATCGTGATCGAACAGGATGGCCAGCATGCCCTCGCCGCGCCCTTCGATCTGCGCGAACCCGGCCGGACCGATGGGAAAGGCCGCGTTCGAGGCGAAACCGCGATGATGCGCAATGGCGATGCCCTGCGCGGGTGGTCCGGTCTCAAGCCGCAGGGGGGCCTGCGCGCGGGCCTGCGTCAGGCTGTCAAAGCGCGCGCCATCGCGCAGCGTCAGGATCGCCGGGGTCTGGCCCGCGAAATGGCTGGCGACCGAGACCCCGTCACCGCGATGCGGCGCGGACAGCAGATGGCCCGGTTCGGCGCGGCGTGGCCATGCCGCGAATCCCTCGACCCGGTCCAGTTCCTGCGCCAGCACCGCATAGGGGCGCGGAATGATCGCCTCGGCGCGGGCCTGCACCCCCAGCAGCGCCCACAGGACGGTCAGCACGGCGACAGCCCAAGAATAGCGCCGGATCACGGCATGAAAGTCCAGGTTGCACAGCCTTGTCACATTCGCTCCTCAAATTCACCCAACTGCGCGGGCAGGGTGATGGCAGGATACAGCGCGAAGGGACCCTCTGCCATGACCGACGCCGTCGACATGTCACAACAGGACATTGCGGACCCCGCCGCTGCGGGCGCGCCGCCCCGTTTGCATGACGCCTTGCTGTTCGATTGGGACGGTGACGATCTGGACCGGCTGCGGCGCATCATGTCGCGCAAGGGCGTGGATCTGGAAACGGCGGCGCAGGTGTTTTTCAACGGGGCACCGGATCGCTACAACACGATCGCCAAGACCGATCTGCTGCCGCAGGCGCAGGCGCGCTGCAATCTGCTGGATTCCATCCATCGCCGCATTGCCTGCGGCTTTTACCTGCCCGATCCCGAACGGGGGCTGGGCCGCGCGCGGGGGCGGATGCAGGAATGGATCCTCCGCCAGCAGAACGATGGTGTCGCGGGACGGTCCGGGCGCTGGGTCTTTGACAGCAGCCTGCTGGATATTCAGGTGACAGGCCCCGCACGTCCGGTGATCGTGCAACGCCCGGTCGAGCCTGCGGCGCTGGACAGCCTGTGGAGCCGTCTGGCGCGGATGCTCTGGCGCGACCGTCAGGTCAAGCCGCGCTGCGAATTGGAGAACTGAGGGCGCTGAGCCCCCTTCAGACCAGACGCGAAGTTTCCAGCGCCGCACGCACGAAATCGGCAAAGAGCGGATGCGGCGCAAAGGGTTTCGACTTCAACTCGGGGTGGAACTGCACGCCGATGAACCACGGATGGTCCTTCCACTCCACGATCTCGGGCAGGCTGCCATCGGGGGACATGCCCGAAAACTGCAAGCCGCAGCTTTCCAGCTTTTCACGGTAGCGGATATCCACCTCATAGCGGTGGCGGTGGCGTTCCTCGATCGTGGTGGTGCCGTAGACCTTTGCCACCAGTGATCCCGGCGCCAGCGTCGCGTCATAGGCGCCAAGGCGCATCGTGCCGCCCTTGTCGTCACCGACCTTGCGCTCGACCTTGTGGTTGCCCTGCACCCATTCCTTCAGGTGATAGACCACAGGTTCAAACCGTTTCTTGCCCGCCTCGTGGTCGAATTCCTCGGACCCCGCCGTGGTCATGCCCGCCACGTTGCGCGCGGCCTCGATCACGGCCATCTGCATGCCCAGACAGATGCCCAGATAGGGGATCTTGCGGCTGCGCGCGAATTGGGCGGCCTTGATCTTGCCCTCGGTGCCACGCTCGCCAAAGCCGCCGGGCACCAGAATGGCATGGAACCCTTCCAGATAGGGGGCAGGGTCCTGCGTGTCGAAAATCTCGGCATCGACCCATTCCACATTCACCTTGACCCGGTTGGCCATGCCGCCATGGGTCAGCGCCTCCTTGATGGATTTATACGCATCCTCAAGCTGGGTGTATTTGCCCACGATGGCCACATTCACCGCGCCATCGGTGTTGTGGATGCGGTCGACCACATCCTCCCACACGGTCAGATCGGGGCGCGGGGCGGGGCTGATCTGGAACGCATCCAGCACCGCCTGATCCAGCCCTTCGCGGTGATAGGCCAGCGGCGCCTCATAGATCGAATTCAGGTCATAGGCGGCCACAACCGCCTCCTTGCGCACGTTGCAGAACAGCGCGATCTTCTCACGCTCCTTTTCCGGGATCGGATGTTCCGACCGGCAGACAAGGATATCGGGCGCGATGCCGATGCTTTGGAGTTCCTTGACCGAATGCTGCGTCGGTTTCGTCTTCAACTCGCCTGATGCCGCCAGATAGGGCAGCAGGGTCAGATGCATGAAGATGCACTGCCCGCGCGGGCGGTCATGGGAAAACTGGCGGATCGCCTCGAAGAACGGCAGACCTTCGATATCGCCGACCGTGCCGCCGATCTCGCACAGCATGAAATCGACCTCATCGGCACCGATGGCCACGAAATCCTTGATCTCGTTGGTGACATGCGGGATCACCTGAATGGTCTTGCCCAGATAATCGCCGCGCCGTTCCTTTTCCAGCACGTTGGAATAGATGCGCCCCGAACTGACCGAGTCGGTCTTGCGCGCGGCCACACCCGTGAACCGCTCGTAATGGCCCAGATCCAGATCGGTCTCGGCGCCATCATCGGTCACGAACACCTCGCCATGCTCGAAGGGTGACATCGTGCCGGGATCGACGTTCAGATAGGGGTCCAGCTTGCGCAACCGCACCGAAAAGCCGCGCGCCTGCAACAACGCGCCAAGGGCGGCCGAGGCAAGACCCTTGCCCAGCGACGACACAACCCCACCGGTGATGAAAATATAACGTGCCATCGGTTGGCATCCCCCGTCGTTTAGGCTGCGACTTGTCGCGAATAAGCGCCTTTTGCGGATATCCAGAACCGCAGCACCACGGGATTTGACCCATAGAGGATTCGCGGACAAAAGGCAAGCTGGCCGCAACATGCTGTTGCGACAAGCAATCGTATCTCAATCCCTTGTGGATCAGTCGGCGCGTGGAACCAGCGGGGCACTGTCACCGGCGGGCGGCGGCAGCAGATCGCCGCCGGGGATTGCGGGTGCGGTATCCGGTGCTGACCGCTCGCCGCCGATCCGGTCCAGCACCGAAGTGCCCGCCGATTTCTGCGCCGCGATGATCGTCAGCGTGATCGAGGTGCAGATGAAGGCAATCGCCAGAACCCATGTCACCTTGCCCAGTGCCGTGGCCGCCGAACGGCCCGACATCACGCCGCCACCGCCGCCACCCATGCCAAGGCCGCCGCCCTCGGACCGCTGCATCAGCACGACGCCGATCAGCGCCAGCGCCAGAAGAAGATGGATGATGAGGATGACGTTTTCCATATACGTTCGCCTG
>NCJR01000201.1 GCA_002282555.1 Rhodobacterales bacterium 34-62-10 | reverse complement strand
CGGTCCAAGGCCCAGCCCAAGGCAAAGGCCGCCGATCCCAAGGCGCAAGAGTAGATCATGACCAAACAAGACGAGATTGATGACAGCAGCGCCCCGCTGATCGAGCATCTGGCGGAACTGCGCAACCGCTTGATCCATTCCGCTGTCGCCTTCATCATCGGCATGGTGATCTGCTTCACGGTGTGGAATCCGATCTTCAACTTCCTCACCGAACCGCTGTGCTCTGCCATGGAACAGCGCGGCCACGAGGATTGCGGCCTCATCCTGATCCGTCTGCAGGAAGGTTTCTTCGTCGCCGTCTCGATCTCGCTGATGGGCGGCCTGATGCTGTCCTTCCCCTATATCGGCTTCCAGCTGTGGCGCTTCGTGGCGCCGGGGCTCTACAAATCCGAAAAAGGCGCGTTCCTGCCCTTCCTCGTGGCCTCGCCCTTCATGTTCTTCCTTGGCGCGGCCTTCGCTTATTATGCCATCACGCCACTGGCCTTCGATTTCTTCCTTGGCTTCCAGCAACCGGGCAGCCTGCTCGGTGAAGGGGCAACCGAAGAAAACGCCGTGGCCGGCATCGCCTTTCAGGGCTCGGCGCAGGAATATCTCATCCTCACCATCAAGTTCATCGTGGCCTTCGGCCTGTGCTTCCAGCTTCCGGTCCTGCTGACCCTGATGGGAAAGGCCGGTCTCGTCAGCGCGGATGGCTTGGCGAATGTGCGCAAATACGCGGTCGTGGGCATCCTGATCGTGGCCGCTCTGGTCACGCCACCGGATGTGGTCAGCCAGGTGATCCTCTTCACCGTGGTTTACGGCCTTTACGAGATTTCCATTCTCCTTGTCCGCCGGGTTGAGACCAAGCGCGAAGAAAAACTGCGCGCCGACGGCTATTACGACGATGAGGAGGAGTTCGACGATCCCCTGATGGACGAGTTCGACGCCGATCTTGCCCGCGACTCCGAAACCGGGACGAAATCGAAGTGACCTCCAAAACGCTGAAACGCATCGCCGACGCGCTCGAGCGTCTGGCCCCGCCACCGCCGCAGGCCCCCGATTTCGACGCGGCCCAGGCCTTCGTCTGGCATGTCGAACCGGACCGGCTGGAACCCGTGCCGCAGGTGTCCGGCGTGGCCCTGCGCCTGCTGGTGGGCGTGGATCGGTCGCGCGACACGCTTCTGGACAATACGCTGCAATTCGCCCGTGGCCTGCCTGCCAACAATGCCCTGCTCTGGGGCGCGCGGGGCATGGGAAAATCCAGCCTTGTCAAGGCGGTCCATGCCGAAGTGCAGGCACAGGGCCTGCCCCTGAAACTGGTGGAATTGCAGCGCGAGGATCTGCCATCGGTCGCGCGCCTGCTGAACCTGCTGCGCGCGCGGGCCGAGCGGTTCGTGCTCTTTTGCGATGACCTGTCGTTCAGCCACGATGACCAGCATTACAAATCGCTCAAAGCGGTGCTGGACGGCGGCATCGAAGGCCGGCCCGAGAATGTGATCTTCTACGCCACCTCGAACCGCCGCCACCTGATGCCGCGCGACATGATCGAGAATGAACGCTCCAGCGCCATCAACCCGTCTGAGGCGGTCGAGGAAAAGGTCTCCCTCTCGGACCGTTTCGGCCTGTGGCTTGGCTTTCACGCCTGCGATCAGGATCAGTTCCTGACGATGATCCGTGGCTATTGCGCGGCCTTCGGCATCGACATCCCCGAGGATCGCCTGCGGGCCGAAGCCATCGAATGGCAAGCCACGCGCGGTGCGCGCTCGGGCCGTGTCGCATGGCAATTCGTCACCGATCTGGCTGGCCGCGAAGGTATCGCCCTGCCGTCAAGCTGACTGGCCGCGAAACTGCATGGCCGCGAAACTGACTGGCCGCCTATGTCACCGTTCTGCAAATACTCAATCCCGCGGCCCGCATCCCGACGGGCCGCTTGGCATGATGCGCCTCAGCGCGGTGCCAGATAGGGCGTCGGATCAACGCTGTCGAAACCTTTGCGCACTTCGAAATGCAGGTAATTCGACGACCCCGACCGGATCTGCGCGATCTTCTGGCCGCGTGTGACCTTGTCATCCTTCTTGACCACGGCCCCTTCCACATTGGCATAGACCGTCAACAGGTTGTCCGGGTGGCGGATCACGATGATCGGGACCTGATCGGCGCTGGCGGTGATGGCCGCCACAGTGCCGCTTTCGGCTGCAACGATCGCCGTGCCGGATGCGGCCTGAATATCCAGACCATCATTCTTGCCCTTTTCATAATCGCGAATGATCGTGCCCTGCACCGGTGTTGCCAGTTGCGCATTGCGCGCCGGGGCCGATTGCTCGGCGCCAAGATCCGGCGCGCTGGTCGCAGGCGCAGGCGCTGCCGCAGGCGTTGGAACCTCGGTGGGCAGCGGTGTCGCGGCCGAAGGCGGCACGGGCGTGGGCGATCCCGCGCCGGGTGCGGTCACGGCGGCGGTGGCCGCGGGGCGGGCCGGCGCCTGCGCATCCGGGACCGGGATCAGCAGGAACTGACCTTCGCGGATCGTGTAATCGGCCCCCAGACCGTTCCATTCCGCCAGCGACCGGACCGAGACATTGTAAAGCCGCGCAATGGTAAAGGCGGTTTCACCGCGCTTGACCTGATGGCGTGTCGGTTCCTGTCCGACCTGCGGGCGCGGCGTGGCGGCAGATGCGGGCTGCGCCGAGGCGCTGGGTGTGATCATGCCGCCACCTGCGGGGGGCAGCGTCGTGGTGCTGACCGCCGCCGCGTCCGAGCGGTCGATGGCGCTGCTGGCAAGGCTGGTGATATCGGTGCCGGGGGCCTGCACCGTGCCAAAGCCGCCGGTCGCGGCGGATGGTTCCGCCACGCGGCGGGGCAGGGCCACCACCTCGTCGGGGCGCAGCGGATCAGCCGGGCGCAGCCCGTTGAACCGGGCCAACTCATCGGGCGCGACCCCGATCCGCGTGGCGACATCGGCCACGGTATCGCCTTGGCGCGCCACCGCGACCTGATAATTGGGATAAGAGATGACGCCGCGCGCATCCGGTTGCGGTCGGTTGGCGACGGGCTGGCGCGCGGCCTCGGCCGTGTCCAGCGTATTGCCGAAATTGCCGCGCATGTCGAAATCCAGCGGACGGTCGCAGGCCGCCAGCAGGCCAAGGGCGGTCCCGGCAAGGATCAGGCGGCGCAGGGTCTGGCGTGGTGACACCTCTCCCTGTGCCTGCACACCCGGACGGTATGAAAGACGGGCAGCGGGACGGCTCTGTTCGGTCATCTCGATTTCCTCTGTCCTGCCCCTTGCGACGGGGCCTGGTTGTTATCGTTGGTCCCGGCCCATTTGCGGCACGGGGGCACATCTCCCGGTCAGTCCCGTCCCAGCCCCTCGACAAGCGGCACGAAGCGGACCGGACGCAACTCGTCATACTCAAAACCACTTTCGGACCGGGTCACCCGGATCAGGCTTTGCACCGTGTCGGACTGGCCCACCGGCAACACCATGATACCCCCGATTTTCAATTGGGCCAAGAGGGGGCCGGGCGGGTCTTCGGCCGCTGCGGTCACGAGGATGCGATCAAACGGGGCCTGATCGGGCAAGCCAAAGCTGCCATCGGCGGTAAAGGCGGTGATGTTGCTCAGTTTCAGCGCATCAAAGATCTCGCGCGCCTCGCGCACAAGGCGGCGGTGGCGATCCACCGTATAGACCCGGCGCGCCAGTTGCGACAGGATCGCGGCCTGATATCCCGACCCGGTCCCCACCTCCAGCACCGTGTCGCGCGCGCTGACCTGCAAGGCCTGCGTCATCAGTCCCACAATGGAAGGCTGGCTGATGGTCTGCCCGCAGGCAATGGGCAGCGGCATGTCCTCATAGGCGCGATCCGCGAAAATACCGCGGATGAAGGGGCCACGATCGACCTTCTCCATCGCGGTCAGCACGCGGCTGTCCGTCACCCCCTTGGAGCGCAGGGCATACAGGAACTGCATCTTGCGTTCCGCCTCGTCGCTCATTCGATCCCCTTCAATGGCTCCAGCAGGTCATGCGCCGTCAGATCCGCCCGCATCGGCGTGACCGAGATATAGCCGTCCAGATTCACCGCCGCATCGGTGCCGGGCAGGGTGGGGACATGCTGCTCGCCGCCCTTGATCCACAGGAACCGCCGCCCGGATGGCGACAGATGCGGCTCGACCGAAAAGCGCGTGTTCCGCCGGAACCCCTGCGGCACGACCCGGGCGCCGCGCACGGCCCCAGCCGGAACGGGGGGGAAATTGATATTGTAGAAGACCCGGTAATCCGCGTCATCCTCGGCCTGCGGCGTCGCCGCCAGCAGCTTGCGGATCAGCGCCGGACCATGCACGCCCGCCGCCTCGAAAGG
>NCJR01000200.1 GCA_002282555.1 Rhodobacterales bacterium 34-62-10 | reverse complement strand
GAGGTGCAGGCGCATCAGGCGCTGGTGGCGGCAGGCGGCTTTGCCAATATGATCCTGCCCACGCCTTTGCCCCTGACGGTCTATGCCCGCACGGTGGTGCTGCTCGAGCTTGATGCAGCCGAGGTTGCCCGGCTTGCCGCGATGCCCTCGCTGATCTGGCTGGAGCCGGATGGCAACGACCCCTACCTGTTGCCGCCGATCCGCTATCCCGATGGGCGGACCTACCTCAAGATGGGGGGCGATACGGTGGATGTGATCCTGCGCGATACGGGCGATATTCAGGATTGGTTCCGCTCGGGTGGCAATAGGGCTGTGGGCCGGATGCTGGAGGCGCAGGTGCGCGCCCGCATTCCCGGCTTGCGGGTGCAATCCTCGCATGTGCAGCCTTGCGTCACTACCTTCACGCCGCAGAATATCCCCGCGCTGGAACGGGTCAGCCCGCGTCTGTCCGTTGCCGTGGGCGGCTGTGGCCGTGGCGCGAAATGCAGTGATGAGTTGGGCCGTTTGGGTGCAGAACTGGCCTTGGGGCGCACGCTGCCCGCCTGGGCGACCGAGGCCGCGATACCCGCCTGACACCACAGCCGGGTTTTTTTGATCCCGGTTTGCAAAACTATTGCACGAAGGGGACATTGATCTTATCTGCCCGCCATAGACGCCAACGCACGCGCCTCTGGCCGGGGATATGGTCCCCAGTGTTTACGTAGCGACGGTAACGTCTCCTTTTTGAACTGGTCGGGTCTTTGGCCCGGGTCTTTTGGGAGATGACCATGAACGCCTACGTGAACCCCCTTTCGGGCGGCGATGCCGTCCGTACGTCCAACCCTATCGAAGCCTTCATCCGCCAGTCGTCGTTCGACCGTCCGACGCTTGTTCTGGATACGCAGATCGTCGCGCAGCAATACCGTGCACTCAAGGCGGGTCTGGGGCGCGCCGATATCCATTATGCTGTGAAGGCGAACCCTGCGCGTGAGATCCTGTCGACCCTGATCGCCGAGGGCAGCCACTTCGACGCCGCCTCGCGCGGCGAGATCGAGCTGTGCCTTGGCCTTGGCGCGCGGCCCGAGACGATTTCCTTTGGCAACACGGTCAAGCGGGCCTCGGATATCGCCTTCGCCTATGCTGCAGGCATCCGCATCTTTGCCGCGGATGCCGAGGAAGAACTGGACAAGCTGGCTGTGCATGCACCCGGCGCGCAGGTCTACATCCGGCTTCTGGTCGGCTCGACCGAAGCGGATTGGCCGCTGAGCCGCAAGTTCGGCTGTGCGCCGGAGAGGGTCGTGCCGCTGATGACCCGCGCCAAGGCGCTGGGACTGCGTCCTGTGGGACTGTCCTTCCATGTGGGCAGCCAGACCCGCCGCGCCGAGATGTGGAGGGGCACGCTGGACCATGTCGCTGCGGCTTGGTCCACCGCGCGCGCCGCCGGTTTCGATCTGGACCTGCTGAACATCGGCGGCGGTTTCCCCGCCTTCTATGGCGAAGAGATCGAGGCACCGTCTGTCTATGCCGCGCGTGTGATGGAGATGGTCGAGGCGCGTTTCCAAGGCGCGGTCCGTGTCATGGCCGAACCCGGCCGCGGTATGGTGGCCGAAGCCGGCATGATCGCCGCCGAGGTGATGCTGGTCTCGCGCAAGTCGGATGATGATATCTGCCGCTGGGTCTATCTCGATATCGGCAAATTTTCGGGTCTGGCCGAAACGATGGATGAGGCAATCCGCTATCAGTTCATCACCGACCGCGACTTTGAGGAGACCGGACCCTGCATTCTGGCGGGGCCATCCTGCGACAGCGCCGACGTGCTTTACGAAAAGCGCCCGGTGCAATTGCCGCTGGGTCTGCGCGCGGGTGATCGCTTCATCATCCGAAACTGCGGGGCCTATACATCGACCTATTCGTCGGTCTGCTTCAACGGCTTTCCGCCGCTGGATGTCGTGGTGATCTGACGATGCCCCATGGCGCGCGCGGGATATGACCTTGCGCGTGCCTGTTTCTTCTTGCTGCAAATATCCACACCCACGTCACCGCACGGCGCGCGGTCCGGGAATCAGGATCAGACCCTGCGCCGCGCGTTCAAAGCTGCTGTGATGGTGCCGTCATCCAGATAGTCCAACTCTCCCCCGATCGGCACGCCCTGCGCCAGAGAGGTGAGCGTGACACGATCCTCCAGTTGTTCGGCGATGTAATGGGCAGTCGTCTGGCCATCCACGGTGGCGTTCAGCGCAAGGATCACCTCGGTCACCGCTTCGCTATCGACGCGGTCGATCAGGCGCGGGATGCGCAACTGTTCCGGCCCCACCTGATCCAGCGCCGAAAGCGTGCCGCCCAGGACGTGATAGCGGCCCTTGAATACGCCCGAGCGTTCCAGCGCCCAGAGGTCGGCCACATCCTCGACCACGCAGATCATGCCATTCGCCCGATTGTCCGAGGCGCAGATATCGCAGATGTCGCCCGTGCCGATATTGCCGCAGTTCAGGCATTCCCGCGCCGAAGCAGCGACCTTTTGCATGAGGTCGGCCAGCGGTGTCATCAACACAGAGCGTTTGCGGATCATGTGCAGCACCGCGCGCCGTGCCGAACGCGGGCCAAGGCCGGGCAGCCGTGCCATCATGTCGATCAGGGCCTCGATCTCGCGCGTGGCGCTCATGTGCTTGTGTCCGGTCCGGGGGCAGGGTGGGATGAGTATTTGCAGAACGATGAAAGGGCGCGTCCTGACAGGGTCAGAACGGCAGTTTCATGTCCTTGGGCAGACCCAGCCCTTCGGTCAGCTTGGCCATTTCAGCCTGCGCCTTGTCCGAGGCTTTGCCCTGCGCGTCCTTGATCGCGGCTAGGATCAGGTCTTCGACGACTTCTTTTTCATCGGGGTTGAAGATGGAGGGGTCGATGTCCAGCCCCTTGAGTTCGCCTTTGACGGTGCAGGTGGCCTTGACCAGCCCGGCACCGGATTCGCCGGTGACGGTCATCTGGGCCATTTGTTCCTGCAGGTCAGCCATCTTCTGCTGCATGTCCTGCGCGGCTTTCATCATCTTGGCCATGTCGCCAAGTCCGCCTAGTCCTTTGAGCATCGTGTCGTTCCTTGTGTTGGTGTGGTGTTGTGGTTCCGTTCAGTCATCCTCGAACGGGTCCCATTCATCCTCGACCTCGGGCAGCGCCTCGGTCTGGGCGGCGGCGGCGAGTTTGTCGGGTGTGCGGATTTCGGTGATACGGGCCTTGGGAAAGGCGCTGAGCACGGCCTGCATCATCGGATGGGCGGTCACTTCGGCCTTGAGATTGGCCTCACTCGCGTCACGCGCGGCGGCGATGGAGGGGGCGCCGCCATCGTTGACCAGTGTCACCGCCCAGCGGTTGCCGGTCCAGAGTTGCAGGCGTTGGCCCAGCCGTTGCGCCAGATCGGGCGCGGCACCCTGGGCGGGGACAAATTCGATGCGGCCGGGGCGGTAGGCGGCCAGTTGCACGCCGGTTTCCACCTCGACCAGCAGTTTGACGTCGCGGTTGGCGCGGATCAGGTCAACCACATGATCAAAGGTCGGAAAGCGGGCCAGCGCCTGATCCGCGTCAAGCGCGAGAGCCTGCACCGCGTTGCCGCTAGCATTCCCGGAGGGCACTGTTCGGCAGTTTGCGCACCAGCTCTTCGGGCGTGGGCAGGTCGGCCACATGGGTCAGGCGGATCACGGCCATTTCGGCGGCCATCATCGCGTTGGGGGCCTGCGCCACCTCATCCAGTGCCTTGAGCAGCATCTGCCACATCCGCGCAAGCGCGCGCAGCGGCAGCCCTGCGGCCATGGTCTGCCCGCGGGCGCGTTCATCCGGGCCCACGGTCGGGTCGTCAGCGGCGTCCGGTGTGATCTTGACCACGGATATCCAATGCGTCACCTCGGCCAGATCGCGCAGCACGGCCATGGGGTCTGCCCCGTCCGCATATTGCGCGCCAAGTTCCGCCAGCGCGCCACCCGCATCGCCGCGCATGATCATGTCGAACAGGTCCAGCACCCGGCCCCGATCGGCCAGCCCCAGCATGGAGCGCACCTGATCGGCGGTGGTTTCGCCCGCACCGTGGGAAATCGCCTGATCCAGCAGAGAGGTGGCATCGCGGGCCGAGCCTTCGGCGGCGCGGGTGATCAGGGCCAGCGCATCATCGGTGATCTGCGCCCCCTCAGCCCCGGCGATCCTGCGCAGCAGGGCGATCATCACCTCGGGTTCGATCCGGCGCAGGTCGAATCGCTGGCAGCGCGACAGCACGGTGACGGGCACTTTACGGATTTCGGTCGTGGCGAAGATGAATTTCACATGCGCGGGCGGTTCCTCAAGCGTCTTGAGCAGCGCGTTGAACGCGCTGGTCGAGAGCATGTGCACCTCGTCGATGATATAGATCTTGTAGCGCGCAGAGGCGGCGCGGTAATGCACGCTCTCGATGATCTCGCGGATATCGCCCACGCCGGTGCGCGAGGCGGCGTCCATCTCCATCACATCGACATGGCGGCCTTCCATGATGGCTGTACAATGCTCGCAGGTGCCGCAGGGATCGGTGGTCGGCCCGCCCGTGCCATCCGGCCCGATGCAGTTCATGCCCTTGGCGATGATCCGCGCTGTCGTGGTTTTCCCGGTGCCCCGGATACCCGTCATGATGAAGGCCTGCGCGATCCGGTCGGCGGCAAAGGCGTTGCGCAGGGTGCGCACCATCGCATCCTGTCCGACCAGATCGGCAAAGGTTTCGGGCCGGTATTTCCGGGCCAGAACGCGGTAGCCGGTGGTGGGGGACTGGGTCATGGGGCCTCAGGGTCAGGGGTCAAGACCCAACCTAGGGAATGCACCCGCCCGCGTCCAGACATGGCGGCATGACAGGGCAGTGAATCCGGGGTTTTCCGCTACCGTCTTTGGTGTAGTCTGAACGTGATGACTGGGGTCCGGGGGGGATCGACCATGCGGCTTAAAGATGTGCGGCGCAGCCGCAATATAGAGGATCGACGTGGTCAGGCGCGGCGGGGCGGTGGCAAGGCCGGTATCGGCGGGGTGGGCCTGCTGATTGTTCTGGCGATTGGTTATTTCGCCGGAATCGATGTGACGCCACTGTTGCAGGATCAGGCCCCGCGCGAGCAGATCACACAACGCACCCCGACCGAGGCCGAGAATCACGCGGCCGACTTTACCGCGCGCGTTCTGGCCACGACCGAAGTAGTCTGGGATCAGGTCATGCCGGCGCAGGCAGGGCGTGACTACAACCCGCCCGTTCTGGTGCTGTATTCCGGTGTCACGCAAAGTCCATGCGGCGGGGCGTCGGGTGCGACGGGGCCCTTCTACTGCCCGGCGGATCGCAAGGCCTATCTGGATACCGAGTTTTTCGCCACGCTGTCGCGTGAGTTGGGCGCCAAGGGGGATTTCGCGGCGGCTTATGTCATCGCGCATGAAGTCGCCCATCACATCCAGAACGAGCTGGGTATTCTGGGGCAGGTCCACCGCGCCCGCCAAGCCGCCAGCACCGCCGAGGGCAATGCCCTGACGGTGCGACTGGAATTGCAGGCGGATTGCCTGTCGGGTGTCTGGGCGCGGGCGGTGGATGGTTTGCTGGAACCCGGCGATCTGGAGGAGGCCCTGAACGCTGCCCGGATGATCGGGGATGATCTGTTGCAGAAGCGGGCCGGGCGCGTGCCGCAGCCGCATACATTCACCCATGGCACCAGCGAGCAGCGCGCGCGTTGGTTCGCCATCGGCTATGACAGTGGCGAGATCGGGCGCTGTGACACATTCGGGGCAAGGACGCTCTGACATGTCTGCGCTGGTCATCCATGCCCTGCCCGTCGCGGGTGGTATCCTTGCCATCGCCCCTATGCCCGGAGGACAGGGCAATTATGCCGCTGATCTGGCGCATATGCGCGAATGGCAACCGGCGCTGGTGATCAGCCTGACGACGCGGATCGAGATGATCGAAACCGGGTCCGAAACCCTGGGGCAGGATATGCAGGAACGCGGCGCGCGCTGGGTGCATCTGCCGATCGCGGATTTCGGCACCCCGGATCGCGATGTGAACGCCCGCTGGCGCGAGGCCAGCGCCATGGCGCTGCGTGCGCTGGCGGGGGGTGGACGTGTCCTGGTGCATTGCAAGGGCGGCTGTGGGCGATCCGGCATGATCGCGCTGCGCCTGATGATCGAGGCGGGCGAAGCTGCGGGACCGGCGTTGAAACGGCTGCGCGCCCTGCGCCCCTGCGCGATCGAGACCGAGGCGCAGATGGACTGGGCCTTGCGGCGACGGAGCAAGACGCAATCCTGAAACGTTATCGATTAAACCTTAGTCACCTAACACTGCCTGAAATCAAATATTTCAACGCGTCAGGTGACAAGTTCTATCTCAGGGTGAAATCGAAACGCTGTAAAGCGGGTCTAACCCTTGCGGGGACCCTTGCCGGGTTTGGCGGTTTTGGCGTTGCGGTTCGCGTCCTGCTCGGCCTTGTGCGCGCGGCTCAGGGCGCGGGCCCGGCGACGGCTGACGGTCATCGAGGTGGTGTTCATCCGATCCTCGGATTTCAGTTTGCGCCAGCGGTCCAGACGCGCGGGGTCCACATCCCCTTCGGCAACTGCGGCTTGCACGGCGCATCCGGGTTCGGCCATGTGCGTGCAGTCGCGGAATTTGCATTGCGTGGTCAGCAGGGTGATATCCTCGAACAGCTCGGCGATGCCGCCTGCCACGTCATGCAGCCCCAGTTCGCGCATCCCCGGCATGTCGATCACCAACCCGCCGCCCGCGATCAGGTGCAGCGATCGTGCTGTGGTCGTGTGCCGACCCTTGGCATCGTCCTGCCGCATATCGGCTGTGGCCTGCACACTGCCAGTCAGCGCATTGATCAGCGTCGATTTGCCCACACCAGATGATCCGACAAAGGCGACCGTGCGCCCCGGCCCACACCAATCTGACAGGCGCGCGACCTGTGCCGGGTCTTTGGCGTTCAGGGCGATCACGCCTGCCAGTTTGTCCGACAGGGCGCTGGCCTGTGCGATATAGGTTGCGGGGTCTTCCACCTGATCGGTTTTGGTTAGAACGATCACGGGGGCCACGCCCGCGTCCAGTGCCAATACCAGATAACGCTCCAGTCGCGCGGGGTTGAAATCGGCGTTGCAGGAAGTGGTGATGAACAGCGTATCCACATTGGCCGCCAGAAGCTGCGGCTTGGCCTCGACCCCCGCTGCACGGCGGCTGAGGAGCGAGAGGCGGTCCAGCACCTTGACGATACGGCCCGTATCTGGATCGACCAGAACCCAATCCCCGACGGCCAGCCCGCCTGCGCGCAATTCCGGCGGAAAGCCCAAGGGATGTTCCCCCGCGGTATCAAGGCCGGTCGCCATGGCCCGTTGGACCGAGATGATCCGCATCGGCGACAGCGCGGCAGCATCCTCGCAGTGTTCCTCGAAATGCGCGGACCAGCCCAGATCGGCCAGCGTCAGCGCGGAGCCGGATTGGTCTGGCGATGAGGGTTTGTCGTGCATCTGTGGCTTTCAGGTAAAAATCCGGGTCAGCCACGATGCTTGGCCCGTTTCAGGCGCACGCGCAAGTGGCAGGGCACGGATGACGATCAAGGGGGGGTAAGGTGAGAGGCTGGACAACGACCCAAGCGGGGCTCGTTACGGCTGCTTCCTTCCGGACCTGACCGGGTTGGCGAGGTGCCTGCCCGCGCCAACCTCTCGACGCTTTATATAGGGGGCAGGCCCGGGATATGCAAGAACGCGGTTTTGCGGCGCGCGCAAATGGGCGCGGATCAGAAGTTCAGGCGGAAACGGGTGAAACCACCGGGGGCGGCGCCGGCCTGTTCGATCGAAACACCCTGCAATTCGTGCAAGGTGGCGGCGGCGGCGGGGGCGCTGTCGAACAGGGCCGATGTGCCGGGGGAAGGTGCAAAACGCCATACGGGTCGAGTGACCGGCGTCACCACACCCGCGCGCGTGACATAGTCGGCC
>NCJR01000199.1 GCA_002282555.1 Rhodobacterales bacterium 34-62-10 | reverse complement strand
CGAGACCAGCACGAAGGGGCGCAGATCGACATGGCGCGGCGCGGCATCCATAACGAGGGCGCGCGTATCCTGCAGGAGCGGTTGGAGGGCAAGGCCGTGATCGACACGGATACGGCCCGCCGCCTGTTCACGTTGATCTGCGTCTTGCATTTCGGGAGCTGACACGGTGCCATCCCCGTTACCCCAGTCCGTGCTGTTTTGCTGTGACCACAATGCCGTCAGATCGCCCATGGCCGAGGGCATCATGAAGAAATTCTATGGCGCCGAGACCTATGTGCAATCGGTGGGCGTCCATAACGACATGGAGATCGACGGATTCGCCATCGCAGTCTGTCAGGAGATCGGGGTGGAGCTGTCGCGTCACCGTAGCCGCTCGTTTGACGAAATGGAGCAGTGGGGCGAGCATCTGTCATCCTTTGATCTGGTGGTGGCCCTGTCGCCTGTCAGCCAGCGTCGCGCGCTGGATCTGACGCGGATCTATCATCTGACGGTGGAATACTGGCCGATCATGGACCCGACCGGTCTGGGCGAGACCCGCGAGGTCAAGCTGAACGCCTATCGGCAGGCGCGCGACCAGATCATCGCGCATCTGACGCAGCATTGGGGTCCGCCGACGCGTCCGCAATAGAGGCAGTGTCCAGCAGATCGGCCAGATGATCCTCGATCCAGATGGCGAGTGACAACAGGCGCGGGGCCAGATCGCGGCCCAGCGGTGTCAGCGTGTAATCCACATGCGGCGGCACAACGTCATGGGCGTGGCGATGCACCAGACCATCCTGTTCAAGCTGTTGCAGCGTTTGTGCCAGCATCCGTTCGCTGATCCCGCCGATCCGCCGGCGCAGGGCCGAGAATCGCTGTGTGCCCGGCTCCAGCGCCACCAGAACAAGCGTCCCCCAGCGGCTGGTCACATGTTGCAGGATGCGGCGCGAGGGGCAGTTCTGCGACATCACATCGGGTTGCAAGGCGCCGTTGCGCAGCTGTTCTGCGAGTTCCGAAGGTGTCATGTGCGTGCTTGCTGTATGCTAACAAAAGTGTAGGTACTTCCTTTTCGTAAGTTATGCTGCCATCTCGGTCAGGTCAATGCTTGCAAAGGAGTGTTTCCATGACCAAAATCGCCATCACCGGAGGCACGGGCCACCTTGGTCGCCTTGCCCTTTCTGCCATTCTGCGCCGCGATCCGGGTGCTGATCTTGTTGCGCTGGTGCGTGATCTGGATCGCGCGGCGGATCTGGGCGTGCCGCTGCGCCGGGCCGATTATCACCAGCCCGAGACGTTGCGCGCGGCGCTGGCCGGGGTGGATGTTCTGGTGCTGATCTCGTCCAGCGATTTCAACGACCGCGCGGGGCAGCATCGCAATGTGATCGATGCGGCACAGGCGGCGGGGGTGGGGCGGATTGTCTATACCTCAATCCTCAAGGGGCCGGCGTCGCCCTTGATGCTGGCACCGGACCACATCGTGACCGAGGCGGCGCTGGCCACGTCGGGGATCGCTGCCACGATCCTGCGCAATGGTTGGTATACCGAGAATTACACCGGATCGCTGGGTGGTTCATTGCAGGCGGGCGCGATGATCGGGGCGGCGGGGGATGCCGTGCTGACCACCGCACCGCGCGCCGATTACGCCGAGGCGCTGGCGGTGGCGGCGCTGGATGCCAGCACCGCAGGGCAGACCCATGAGCTGGGCGGGGTGGGGCATACGCTGGCTGAACTGGCTGCCGAGGTGTCGCGCCAGACCGGGCGGGACATTCCTTATGTGGACATGGACGAGGCAACATATCGCGAGACGCTTGTGTCCTTTGGTCTGCCCACACCCATGGCGGCGGCGGTGGCCAATGCCGATGCGCGGGCGCGCGATATGGGGGCGCTGACGGATCACAGTGGCGCGCTGGCGCGGTTGATCGGGCGCGCCCCCACGCCACTGTCGGTGTCGGTTGCAGCGGCGCTGGCGGCGCTCTGACGCCCGGAAATGGCTGCGGGCGGTGCGAAAAGCGCCGCCCCGCCACTTGGAGCGGGTGACGCGCCCTGCTAGGTTCCGGCCCAAACCGGAGGGATGACCATGACCGATAGAGCGCGCGCCACGATCCAGAGCTATTTTGAGGCCTTCAACGCAGGGGATACCGCCGGGATGGTGGCTTGTCTGTCCGATGACGTGGCGCATCATGTGAACGAGGGCAAGGTGCGGGTGGGTCGCGCGGCTTTTGCCGATTTCTGCGCCCATATGAGCCGCTGCTACAAGGAGAATCTGACCGATATGGTGATCTTCACCAGCCCGGACGGGACCCGTGCGGCGGCGGAATATATCGTCAACGGCAGCTATCTGGCGACCGATGCGGGCCTGCCTGAGGCGCGGGGGCAGACATATCGTCTGCCAGCGGGGTCGTTCTTCAGCTTGCAGGATGGCAAGATCACCCGCGTGGTGACCTATTACAATCTGGCCGATTGGGTGGCGCAGGTTTCCGCATGATCCGTGTAGCGGCATTGACCGGGGCGGCGCTGGAGGCGGCTTTGGATGATGTGGCGCGGCTGCGGATCGCGGTGTTCCGGGACTGGCCCTATCTCTATGACGGTGATCTGGCCTATGAGCGGGACTATCTGACGGTGTACCGCGACAATCCGCGCGCCGTGGTTGTGGGGGCCTTTGATGGCGAGCGTCTTGTGGGCGCGGCCACGGGCATGCCGATGCAGGATCACGCCGATGATTTCGCCGCTGCCTTTGACGGGACGGGCGAGGATTTGTCGCGGATTTTCTACTGCGCGGAATCGGTCTTGTTGCCCGAATATCGCGGGCAGGGGATCGGGCACCGGTTCTTTGATCTGCGCGAGGATCATGCCCGTGGTCTGGGTCTGGAGAAGGTGGCGTTTTGCGGCGTGATCCGGCCTGAGGATCATCCGCTGCGGCCCCGCGCCTATGCGCCGCTGGATGGGTTCTGGCGCAAGCGCGGGTATCGCCGTCTGGCGGGGGTCGTGGCGCATTTCAGTTGGAAGGATCTGGATCAGAGCCTTGAGAGTGACAAGCCGCTGCAATTCTGGATCAAGACGTTGTAGCCCGCGTCCCTTCGCAACCGCAGCGGGCAATCCGTTTGAACCTCCCGCGTGATTGCGCCATCATGGGGCACGAGACGAAGACAGGACAAGACCAAGATGAAGATTGCGACTGCTGCCTATCCGCTGGACTGGTTCAAGGACTGGACCGATTACGAAGCCAAACTGACCGCATGGGTGGCCGAGGCAGCGCAGGAAGGCGCGGATCTGCTGGTGTTTCCCGAATATGGCGCGATGGAGCTGGCGTCTTTGGACGGGCCGCGCGTGGCGGGTGACCTGAAAGGGTCGATCCGAGCGGTCGCGGGCCGGGTCGGGGCCAGCTACAACCTGCACGCGGCGCTTGCGGCGCGGCTGGGGGTGCATATCCTGTCAGCCTCGGCGCCTGTGGTTGTGGGGGATGCGGTGGTGAACCGCGCCGCCCTTTTTGGTCCGGCGGGCCTGATCGGGGTGCAGGACAAGCAGATCATGACGCGCTTTGAGCGCGAAGACTGGGGCATTTCCGGTGCCACCGGCGGGGCCGGCCCGCTTCGTGTGTTTGACACCGATCTGGGCCGCATCGGGATCCTGATCTGTTATGACAGTGAATTCCCCTTGCTGGCGCGTAATCTGGCCGAGCGCGGTGTCGAGATCCTGCTGGTGCCAAGCTGCACCGAGGCGCTGGAAGGCTATTGGCGCGTGCGCATCGGGGCCATGGCCCGCGCGCTGGAGGGGCAATGCGTCACGGTCATGTCCTCGCTTGTGGGCAAGGAGCCGCGCCTTTACGCGGTCGAGGAGAATACCGGCGCGGGCGGTGTGTTCGGCCCGCCCGACCGCGGCTTTCCGCCGACGGGGGTGATTGCGGAGGGGCGTCTGGACCGGCCCGGCTGGACCTATGCCGATGTGGACCTTGGCGCGGTGCGCGATGTGCGCGCCGATGGCCATGTGCTGAACCTTGCGCATTGGCCCGAACAGAGCCTTGCCGTGTCGCGCAAGGCGCAAAAGCCCGCAGCCTAGAGATTCCCCTTGAAAATCGGCGCGGATCGGACCATTTAAGCGCCTGTCTCGCGCATTGGCGGGATGATTGACGAAGGAGAGACCATGGCCAAGGAAGATACGCTCGAATTTCCCGGTGTCGTGAAAGAACTCCTGCCGAATGCGACGTTCCGGGTCGAGCTTGAAAATGGCCATGAGATCATCGCACATACGGCAGGAAAGATGCGCAAGAACCGCATCCGTGTTCTGGCAGGCGACAAGGTACAGGTGGAAATGACCCCCTATGATCTGACCAAGGGTCGGATCAATTACCGCTTCAAGTAACTGTTTTTC
>NCJR01000540.1:916-1415 GCA_002282555.1 Rhodobacterales bacterium 34-62-10 | reverse complement strand
ACGCTGCGCACCAAGTTCGAGCAATGGCATCCGGCGCTGAAATCTTCGTCAGAAACCGGAATGGCTGCATGATTGCCCCACTCTTTGCGGTACTCTCCATAGACTTCGCGGGCCAGTTCCAGATTGCGGGTCAGGTTGAAAACCTCGCGCTGCGTTTCGGGCAGATCGCCGACTTCGCCCCGCAGGGTTTCCAGACGTTCTTCAAGCCGCGCGCGGTTGTTCAGCAATTGCTGATAGGTCGGGTGGTTCGAGGTATAGCGCGTGCGCAATTCGTCTTCCTGCGCGACAAGCTGCTGCAACTCGATCTCGATCGCACTCACCTGTGTCAGAAGGCTTTGTGCCTCAAACCCAAGGTCGATGGCCTGAGCCGCCTGCCGATAGGAGTTGAGCGCGGTCTCGGCCGCACGCACGGCGGCTTCGGCATCGGGGATCTGGCTTTCCACAAACTCAAGGCTGCTCTGCGCATCGGCCGCGGAACGGCTGATGTTCTGGCGCAGAT
>NCJR01000540.1:0-892 GCA_002282555.1 Rhodobacterales bacterium 34-62-10 | reverse complement strand
ATCGCGTGCAGCACCCGCTCGATCTCGCGCGGGTCGCCGCCGGTCAGGGACAGCTCCAGGATGTTGGATTGCCCGCCGCGCTCGAAGATCGACAGACGGCTGCGCAATCCGATGATCGCGGCGCTTTCGTCGATCTGCGCTAAGGTGAACTCCCGCCCTTCCGCGCCTTGCAAGGCGCGCACGCGCAGACCGAACCCAAGTTTCTCGTCGGTGATCTGTTGCCCGACCTGCCCCGTGATTTCACGCATGTCGGGCAACGTCAGGGTAAAGCGGCTGGCATCCTCCGAGGCGATGGTCAGCAGGATCGGCCGGCCAAGCCATTGCGGCGGCACCTCAAGCAGATCCAGTTCGATATCCTCGTCGCCATTGGCATAGGGCCGCAGGAATCCGAACTGCGGCAGCGGCAGACCAAGCTGCTGGACCGCGTCGCCAATGAATGGAACCTGACGCGGTTGCGCGATCCAGTCGGTGCGGGTGTCGGCAACGGCCTGCCCCAGGACAAGCCGCGAAAACAGGATCTCGATCTCTGTCACACTGCGGGGCGTTCCCGACGTCAACTCCCGGACAGAGGTCGGCAGCGACATCTGTGAGTTGCTCCCCGAAAATCGGACAGTGACGTAAGCTACGATCTGACGTCTGCTGATCTCCAAGAACGAGGAGATCAGAACATGAAGAAACGCAGGAACCATGACGCGGGGTTCAAAGCCCGTGTGGCGCTGGAAGCCTTGAAGGGCGAGCGCACGGTGTCGGAACTGGCCGCCGAGTATGGCGTGCATCCGACGATGATCCATCAGTGGAAGAAGGCTCTTCTGGAGGGCGCGGCTGACATCTTTGAGCGGGGCGGCAAGAGAGCGCCCGAGATCGACGAAGACACGGTGCGGTCGCTGCATGC
>NCJR01000539.1 GCA_002282555.1 Rhodobacterales bacterium 34-62-10 | reverse complement strand
CCCCAGGGGCCTTTGTGCCGCCTTTCCAATCGCGCTGCCTGCGGTTATTGCGGGGCCAGCCGGCAAACAGGATCTGAAGACCCATGAGCACCAAGGACGCCCAACCTCTCTCAGGCAAGGATCTCGCCCGCAAGCCGCGCGGCTTTCCCGACAAGCGCGAAAGCCTGATCCATGCTCAGGCCAAGCTCGTGGAGACGGTGACCGGGGTTTACCGCCAATGGGGCTTTGAGGCGCTGGATACCGGCGCCTTTGAGTATGCCGACGCGCTTGGAAAATTCCTGCCTGACGCAGACCGTCCGAACGCGGGTGTCTTCTCCCTGCAGGATGATGACGAGCAGTGGATGGCTCTGCGCTATGACCTGACAGCGCCGCTGGCTCGGTTCGTGGCCGAGCAGGGGCAGGGGCTTGGCCGCCCCTTCCGCCGGTATGCCGCTGGGCCTGTCTGGCGCAATGAGAAGCCCGGCCCCGGCCGGTTCCGCGAATTCTGGCAGTGCGACGCCGATACGGTCGGCGCGCCGGGTTATCATGCGGATGCCGAGATGATCGCCATGGGTGCTGAGGCGCTCCGCGCGCTGGGTATGAAGTCCGGAGAGTTTGTCATTCGCGTCAACACCCGCCGCCTACTGAATGGCGTGCTCGACGGCGTGGGCGCAACCTCCGCCGATACCCGCCTCGCCATCCTGCGCGCGCTGGACAAGCTGGACCGGCTCGGTGCCTCGGGCGTTGCTGATCTGCTCGGTGCTGGCCGCAAGAAGTCAAACGCGTCCTCGCTTTTGCCGAGGCGGGGGCAGAGACGCGGGCCATGACGCTCGCCAACCTCGCCAAGGCAGCCGGCAGCACCGAAGAGGGCAGGGCGGGGCTAGGGGAACTGGAAGCCATCGCGCTGGCGCTTGAGGCGCTGGGCGCGCCGGAGGATGATGTAAAGATTGATCCATCCGTAGTCAGAGGATTGGAATACTATACTGGGCCGGTGTTTGAGGCAGAGTTGCTGCGCGAAGTGACCGGTGAAGACGGCAAGACCTATCGCATCGGCTCCATCGGTGGGGGCGGGCGGTATGACGATCTCGTCGCGCGGTTTACCGGTGAGACGGTGCCCGCCACCGGTTTCTCAATCGGTATTTCGCGCCTTGCTGCCGCCCTCGCCATCCTCGGCGAAACCGGAAAGCTCGACGGGCCGGTTGTCGTGCTCAATCTAGACAAGGACAATCCGGGGCTCGCGCTCGGCATCGCGGCAGAGCTGCGCCGCGGCGGCATCCGGGC
>NCJR01000198.1 GCA_002282555.1 Rhodobacterales bacterium 34-62-10 | reverse complement strand
GATCGGCGAGTACCAGGCCTTCGCCGACGAGTTCATGAGTCAGGAGGGGTTGACGAAGGTCTCCCGGCCTCGCCGCGGACCCAACGCGGACGCCCAAGGTGGCGCCATGTTCTTCTCGAAGGAGTTCTTCGAGGAGCAGATGGAGGTGGTCGTCGAGGAGAAGGTGCCGGTCTACGCTGCCGGGCTCGGCAATCCGGGTCCCTGGATGGAGCGGATGCGTGAGAACGGAACCAAGGTGATGTCGGTCATCGGTTCGGTCAAGCACGCCCTTCAGGTGGCGGCCGCGGGTGTCGACGTCGTGGTCGCGCAGGGACATGACGGCGGCGGCCACAACTCGCCGATGGAACAACGGCGCTGATCCCTCAGGTCGTCGACGCCATGGGCGGCCGTGTTCCGGTCCTGGGCGCGGGCGGCATCGCTGACGGGCGGGGCGTTGCGGCCGCCATAATGCTGGGCGCCGAGGGCGCTTGGGTCGGGACCGCGTTCATGGCCACGGATGAGGCCGGCATCCAGCAGTTCCAGAAGGAGGTTCTGGTGGAGTCCGGGGACGCGGACACGGTTGGCGCCTATGTGCTCGAACTGGGCGTTGCGGTCGGGATGGCTCGCGCCTTCAGCGGCCTTGCGGTTGGCCTGGCGCGAGAAGCCGAGCTGGGTCAGCAGCTTGCGCACGCTGTTGGGGCTGATCGCATGGACCATGTCGGCAAGCGCCGAGGCCAGCTTGTCCAGGCTCTTCGACACCCACAGCAGCAGGCGCTCCGGATCGCCCCGCGTCGCCGGCTCGACAAGACGCATCAGATCGGCCAGCAGCGTCGGATCGCGCTCGCTCAACGGCTTCGGGCCGCCCCCCTCCCGGCGCACCCGGCCGCGCGGCGGAGGCTCGGCATCGAGGTCTCTGACCCCGCGCCCGATCGTCGAGCGCGCCAGCCCCGCCTGTTTCGCCGCCTGTTCCAGCGTCAGACCCAGATCCTTGCGCAGGCCCCGCACGCGCTGACCAAGGTCAAGCGGTTCGGCCAAGGCGGTGCCGCCATCGGCGCGGGCGATGCGGATCAGGGATTTGGGGTCACGGTCGCTCATGCGGGATGGATATAGAGCGCGGTTCAGAGGCTTGCAACTGACGCGGCGGGGGCCTAGCAAGTGGCCATGCAAGCGATATTCGATCAGGGCGACGCCGCCCCCTGCCCCCGCCCGTTCAACATGGCCGCCCATGTGCTGACCCATGCCGGTGATCTGCCTGACAAGGTGGCCCTGTCGGTTCTGTCGCCACAGGGTGCGGATCACTGGACCTATGCAAGATTGGCCGCAGCGGTGCGGGGCACCGGCACAGGGCTTTTGGCGGCGGGATTCGTGCCCGGTGACATCCTGTTGATGCGGTTGGGCAATACGGTGGATTTTCCGCTGGCCTATCTGGGCGCGATTGCGGTGGGGATCGTGCCGGTGCCCACGTCATCGCAGCTGACGGCAGTGGAAGTGGCCAAGATGGTGGCGCAATTGTCGCCTGCGGGGATTTTGCGTGATCCGCGCGTGGCCTGCCCCGAGGATACGGGTTTGCCGGTGATCGAGACTGCGGCGCTGACCGCGATGCGCGATCTGCCGCCCTGCGATTACGCGATGGGGGACCCGGACCGTCTGGGTTACATCATATATACTTCGGGCACATCGGGGATCCCGCGCGCGGTGATGCATGCGCATCGCGCGATCTGGGCGCGGCGGATGATGCATCAGGGCTGGTATGGATTGGGGGCCGAGGACCGCTTGCTGCATGCGGGGGCGTTCAACTGGACCTATACGCTGGGCACCGGGCTGATGGACCCGTGGTCGGTGGGCGCGACCGCGCTGATCCCGGCCGAGGGCGTGGCGCGGCACCCGGTGTTTATCGAAAGATATTGATGCATCACATGAAGATGGACCTGCCTGTCCTGCGGCATGGTCTGGCGGCGGGGGAAAAGCTGTCGGACCGGGTGCGTCTGCACTGGTTCGAGGCGACGGGCACGCCGATCTATGAGGCCTATGGCATGTCGGAATGTTCCACCTTCATCTCGGGCAGTCCGTTGCATCCGGCAAGCCCCGGCACGCTGGGGCGACCGCAGGACGGGCGGCGCGTGGCGATCCTTGGGCCGGATGGCCCGGTTGGTCTGGGCGAGGAAGGCACGATTGCCGTGGCGCGCAGCGATCCGGGTCTGATGCTGGGCTATTTCGGGGCCGAGGCCGAGACTGCGGCCAAGATGCAAGGCGATTGGTTCCTGACCGGGGATCAGGGGATGATGGATGCCGATGGGCAGATCACCTATCTGGGCCGGGCCGATGACATGATGAATGCGGGCGGCTATCGCGTGTCCCCGATGGAGGTCGAGGCGGCGCTGCTGACCCATCCCGCGATCCGCGAGGTCGGGGTGACCGATATCGAGGTCAAGGAGGATGCCCGCATCATCGCGGCGTTTTATGTGGGTGACGCGGTCGATGAGGCGGCGTTGAAAGACTTTGCCGAAACCCGTCTGGCGCGATACAAACAACCAAGGGTCTATATCCGCCTTGAGGCACTGCCCTCGGGGGCCAATGGCAAAATCCTGCGCCGCGCCCTGAAACCGCTTTATGAGGCCCGCCATGGTCAAGCTTGATATCCTGTCCGATCCGATCTGCCCGTGGTGTCTGATCGGCAAGGCGCAGTTGGAGCGCGCTTTGGAGGCGCGGCCCGACCATCCTTTCGTGATCGAATGGCATCCGTTCCAGTTGAACCCCGACATGCCTGCGGAAGGTGCGGACCGGCGCGCCTATCTGGAGGAGAAATTCGGTGGCAAGGCGCGCGCGGTGCAGATCTATGCCCGGATTGCGGAACATGCCGCCTCTGCGGGGATCGAGATCAATTTCGAGGGGATCACGCGCACGCCCAACACGCTGGATGCGCATCGCCTGATCCATTGGGCGGGGATCGAGGGGGCGCAGGCGCGGGTCGTGTCGGCGCTGATGCGGGCCTATTTTCAGGAAGGCCGCGATATTGGCGACCGCGATGTATTGGCCGATATTGCCGATAGTGCCGGTCTGGATGCGGCGGTGATCCGCAAGCTGTTGGACAGTGACGCCGATGTGCAGGATATCCGCGACCGCGACGCGGCGGCGTGCGAGATGGGTGTGAATTCTGTGCCCACCTTCATCGTGGCGGGCAAACATGCGGTGCCCGGTGCGCAACCCACCGAGGTCTGGCTGCGGGTGATCGATGAGATCATGGCGCAGGACCCGGACGAAAGCTGAGGGTGCATGACCCTGTCCGGTGCCAGTGACACGCCCGGTCGGGGGCTGCGGAAGATGCCATCCAAGGGCGAGTTCATCGCGCTGATCGCGATGCTGTTCGCGATCATTGCCTTTTCCATTGATGCGATGCTGCCCGCCCTGCCCCGGATCGGTGCGGAACTGAGCCCGGCTGATCCCAATCGCGCGCAGTTGATCGTGATCGCCTTCGTGCTGGGCATGGGGGTGGCCACGCTGGTGGCGGGGCCGATGTCGGATGCCTGGGGGCGCAAGCCGGTGATCCTTGGGGGGGCGCTGCTTTACATGCTGGGGGCGGCGCTGGCTTGGGCGGCACCGACGCTGGAGTTGCTGCTGCTGGCGCGGTTGCTGCAGGGTGTGGGGGCGGCGGGGCCGCGTGTGGTGGGCATGGCCATCGTGCGCGACCTTTACGGCGGGCGCGAGATGGCGCGGATCCTGTCCTTCATCATGCTGGTGTTCATGCTGGTGCCGGCGGTGGCGCCTTTGGTGGGCAGTTGGATCATTGCGGCTGCCGGGTGGCGCGCGATGTTCGGGGCGTTTGTTCTTTTTGCAGCGGTGGCGAGTCTGTGGCTGATGCTGCGGCTGCCCGAGTCCCTGCCCCGCGCGGCGCGGCGTCCGATGCGGGTCGCCGTCTTGCGCGAGGCGGTGGGTGAGGTGTTGACCCATCCGGTGGTGCGGCTGTCGATCATGGCGCAGACCATGGGCTATGTGATGCTGTTCACCACGATCAGCCTGATCCAGCCGGTGTTTGATCAGGTGTTCCAGCGTGGCGAGGAGTTTCCCTTGTGGTTCGCGGGGATGGCGGTGGTCACCGGCAGCGCCTCGGTCCTGAACGCGGCTTTGGTGATGCGTTTGGGGATGCAGCGGCTGGCGATGGCGGCGTTTGGCGGGCAGTTGATCCTGTCCAGCATCATGACGCTGTGCTGGCTGGCGGGGCTGCGCGGGGACGCGATGTTTGCCGTTTATGTGGTCTGGCAATGCACGGTGCTGTTTCAATCGGGGCTGACGGTGGGCAACCTGAATGCCATCGCGATGGAGCCGATGGCCCATGTCGCGGGCACGGCGGCCAGTGTGATCGGTGCGATTTCCACGGTGTCGGGCGCGCTGATCGCGGCGCCGATCGCGCTGGTGTTCAATGGCACGCCCTTGCCGATGACGCTGGGTGTGGGGGGCGCGTCGGCGGTGGCCTTTGTGCTGATGTGGCGGCTGGGGCGGCTGGAGCGGCGGATGGTCCGGCTGCGGGACGTCGAAACAGTCAAATAATTTCTGTATACAGTCGCATACCGTCTTTGCAGAAGGCCCGCTATGCGCTATGACCCCGGCCAAGAGCCGATTCACCAGAACAAGGGGATTTCCCATATGACCAAGATCAAGGTAGCCAACCCTGTCGTCGAACTTGACGGCGATGAGATGACCCGCATCATCTGGGATTTCATCAAGCAGAAGCTGATCCTGCCCTATCTGGATATCGACCTGAAATATTACGATCTGGGGATCGAGGAGCGTGACCGCACCGATGACCAGATCACCATCGATGCAGCCCATGCGATCAAGAAATACGGCGTCGGCGTCAAATGCGCGACCATCACCCCGGATGAGCAGCGGGTTGAGGAATTCGGCCTGAAACAGATGTGGAAATCGCCCAACGGCACGATCCGCAACATTCTGGGCGGTGTGATCTTCCGCGAGCCGATCATCTGCCGCAACGTGCCGCGTCTGGTGCCGGGCTGGACCCAGCCGATCGTGGTGGGCCGTCATGCCTTTGGTGACCAATACCGCGCCACCGACTTCCGCTTCCCCGGCAAGGGCAAGCTGACGATCAAATTCGTGGGCGAAGATGGCACCGTGATCGAGCGTGACGTGTTCAACGCGCCGGGCGCTGGTGTGACCATGGCGATGTATAACCTGGACGAGTCGATCATCGATTTCGCCCGCGCGTCGATGAATTACGGTCTGGTCAAGGGCTGGCCCGTCTATCTGTCGACCAAGAACACGATCCTGAAAGCCTATGACGGGCGTTTCAAGGACCTGTTCCAGAAGGTCTATGACGAGGAATTCGCCGATAAGTTCAAAGCGGCTGGCATCACCTATGAGCACCGCCTGATCGACGATATGGTGGCATCCGCGATGAAATGGTCGGGCGGTTATGTCTGGGCCTGCAAGAACTATGACGGTGACGTGCAGTCCGACACCGTGGCGCAGGGCTTCGGCTCCTTGGGTCTGATGACATCGGTGCTCATGACGCCCGATGGACAAACGGTTGAGGCGGAAGCGGCCCATGGCACCGTGACGCGGCACTACCGCGAGCATCAGAAGGGCAAGGAAACCTCGACCAACTCCATCGCGTCGATCTATGCTTGGACCGGTGGCCTGAAGCACCGCGCGAAACTGGACGACAACGCGCAACTGGCGCGCTTTGCCGAGACGCTGGAGCGTGTGACCGTGCAGACGGTGGAAGATGGTTTGATGACCAAGGACCTTGCCCTGCTGGTCGGCCCCGATCAGAAATGGCTGAGCACCATCGGCTATCTGGAGAAGGTCGACGAGTATCTGAACAAGGCTCTGGCCGGGTGATTAACTCGGTTTAGGGTTGGAGTGGAGGGGTCGCTGGAAGGCGGCCCCTTTTGCTTTTGGGGGGATCGTTTGGGTAACACATCAGTTATCGAGCTGCATCATGATACTTTCACTGAAGTGATTATATTGCTAAAGTACGAAAAAAAGAGGGGAGTTCGCGATGACTGGGTCCAAAAACAATGCTTTGAGGCGCGGATTTTGGTATGGTTTGTCCAGCCCATATAGGTTGGTTTATGGTCAGAACAGACACTATCAAGCTGAACAAACTGACCTTCTTTCGGTCTCATGGCAGCAAGTGGGTAACTCATTAAGTGTAGCGATTGAGTCTGAAAGGCCCAAAGATGGGGAAGTTGCCCGCTCAAAAATCCACGCAGGCTGAGGCTGCAAATAAAGATACAACAA
>NCJR01000197.1:628-5042 GCA_002282555.1 Rhodobacterales bacterium 34-62-10 | reverse complement strand
AATCAGAACGACTTCGGCTTTCGATTTGCGTCGAATTACTGATGGCAAAGTAACCAATACTCGCCTCGAACTTTAGCAGCGAGTTCCGCGTTAACGATATGTTATGAGCAAGCAGAAGAACGATAGACAAACCAATCTGACCCGCGGCATCCGCGTCGAGATCGCGAGCCTTGTCTACAACCTCATCGAGGTTGTTGTTTCCGTCACGGTGGGACTTCTGACCGGCAGCGCGGCATTGGTGAGTTGGGGCCTCGACAGCACGGTCGAAGCCACCTCAGCCGGGACGCTGATCTGGCGCTTGAAGGGCGAGAAGGACGGTGGCGACAAGCGCACGGTCCTGCATCGCAAGAAGGTCGCGCTCTTTGTGGTCGCCTGTGCTTTCTGGATCGTCGTCGCCGCGATCCTCTACGAGGCGGTGTCCGCCTTCATCTCGCAGGAGGCACCGGGCTTCAACTGGTGGGGGATCGCGATCCTGTTTGTCTCTTTGGTGGTCAATCCGCTGTTGGCCTGGGGCAAGTATCGCTACGGCAAGCGGCTCGATTCACCTGCGCTGAAATACGATGCCAAGGATACCCTGATCTGCGAATACCAGACCGTTGTGGTGTTGGCCGGAATCGGTCTAACGCAATGGATGGGCTGGTGGTGGGCCGATCCGGTCGCGGCGCTTCTGATCGTGCCCTACGTCGCGTGGGAGGCGTTCGAAGCCACCAAGGATGCGCGGTCGGTCGATCCGGACGAGGCCGAAGCTACCGCCGACGCCTGACGTTGCGCATGATGAACCGGTTCTCGGGTAGGGGTGGCAGCTCTCCCGTGCCCAGCTCCAAATCCTGATCCTGCACATCGTATTTGACGTCGTTCACAAGATATCTGCAAAACGCCTTCATCTGGCTGATCGCGATCCACTCGCCCGGACAGCGGTGGTTCGTGTAGTGGTCGCCGCCGCCCTGTGGAACGAAGTCATATTGGTTTTCGGCGCGGCTCCGAAACCGTTCGGGGCGGAACTCAAGCGGCGCATCCCATGAACGCGGATCGGTGTTCGTGCCATAGAGGTCGAGCAAGACCCTGCAACCTTCCGGAAAGCGATACCCTTGCCACTCGAAAGCGCTTACTACCCGTGCCGCCACCGCAGGGAAGAACGGATAGAGGCGGCGAACCTCCTGCACGAAGGGTTCGAGCAGTCCTTCGTCGTTCCGTAGTTTTTCCTGCCATTCCGGATACCGGTGCAAGGCGTGGGCCGTCTGAACAATGAAAACGGACACCGCCACGGTCGGGCGCAAGACGTTCAACAACTCCACGGCGGCGACTTTCGGGGGCAGTATCGCGCCGTCAAGATCACGCCACGTCGCGATGACATGAAGGGCGCTTTCCTGCGTCGGCTGAAGCTCGCCATCGCGGACCTGTTGAATCATCCCCGCTGCCCATTTTTCCAGGCGGTGGCGCGCCAGACGTGCAGCCCAATGTTTCGGGCCGATGGCCCCGGCGTCCTCAAAAAGCGCTGTAAGTTGCGCCGTTCGGGTCGCCACCTCCGCCTCGGGAAGCGGAACCCCACACCAGGCGCAAACGGCTCTCGTGAGCATTTCGCGCACTTTGTCGTAGAAAACGACTTCGTTCCTCGCCTCCCAATCCGGTGCATAATTGTCTAGCATGTGAAGCGACATTCCCTGAAGCGCGGCTATATGCTCGGTCCCCATCAGCGACATGAACATCTTCTTGCGGTGCTGGTGGGCAGCGCCGTCCAATCCCTGAATGCCGCCTTCACCCAACAGGGTCTTCTGTATGCGGCCTGGCATCGAGCCCGCGCGGATCAGCTTATCGTCGGAATAGAATACTTCCGCAGCCGCCGACCCGGTCATGCAGATCGTCTTTTGAAGGAGGATGCGGGTTTCAAACAGATCTGTGTCGAGCGCGCGGCAGGTCTGAGAGATGAATCCATACGGATTTCGCAGCAGGGTGAGTGTGCTGTCAAAGCCCTCTGCGGATGGTATGCTGGACATTCGTTATCCTCCTGTTTGCTTTCCCGTGCTCAGGCCCCGTTCAGCCTTTCTGTTCGCGGTGCGGAAGTGGCCCCGAAAGAGCAGTGCCGCTTCGAAGGAAATCACTGCATCCGCGCTCAAAACATCTTTCACCGCTGGATTAGCTGCGGCGCATCCACATCCCCAAGGGACATTTCAGGCAACCAAGTGATAAGCTGAGGGAACGAGATCAGGGCTGCGATCAATACGATCTCGATGGCGACAAGCGGTACCGCGCCGCGATAGATATCGGAAAGGTTGATACCCTTAGGTGCCGCCATCTTGGCAAAGAATAGGGCATAGCCGAAGGGAGGCGTCAGAAAAGACGTCTGCAAGGCCAGTGCTATCAGGCCAGCGATCCAGATTTGCGCAAAGTAGGCAGAGCCGACGTGATCTGCGAAGTCGAGTTCCGAAAAGATCGGCATCAACACTGGTACAAAGACCAGCAGCACCTCGATCCAGTCAAAAACAAACCCAAGTATGATGATCACGCCAAGGAGGATCGCCAACAGTTCCCACCGGGTGAGATCGAATGCGGATATCCACTCGAAGATGACGTCCGGTCCACCGACCAGGTGGAAACTGAGCGAGAATACCGATGCGCCCAATACGATGAAGAAGACCATCGACGTCATCGTGCTTGTCTGCACCGTGACAGAGTTCAACGATGAGAAAGACAAGCGCTTTCGCGCCAGCGCGACCAATAGCGCGCCAAAAACCCCTACTCCAGCCGCCTCTGTTAGTGTCGCAAAGCCCAGAATGATGCTGAGCGGAATGGATGCGATGACCGCGACAGACGCGAGTACAAACAAGAGGTCTGACACAAGATTGGTCTTGGGTGTGTCCAGCGGGATTTCGACCGTTTTTCTCAAGGTGACCGCAAAGTAGACCGCGAAGGCCATGACCATCAGAAGCACAGGTACGATGAGGGCCACATACATCAATCCGATGCGCAGATAGAACACGTTCGAGATGAAGAACAGCATCACGGCTGGCGGGAACACGACACCCAATGCTCCAGAAGCTGCGACAGCGCCTCCTGCGGTTCGCGGTGCGTAGCCCGACGCCATCATCGGGGCATAGGCCACCAACGCCACAGTTATGACGGAAGCACCGATCACCCCGGCGGCGGGCGCAAGAACGAGGCCGATCAGCAAAGTCGCAATGGCGTAGCGACCGGGAACGCCTGTCAGAAGACGCCCCAGCAAGCGAAACATGGTTTCGGCAATCCCGCTGGCATTCAGGATCAGACCAAGAAAAATCAACATTGGAACGCTGGTGAATTGGACTGATTCATTGGTCAGTACACCACGGGCCCTCAGGTAGATCAGCCCCAGATGCTGAAAATCAGTGATCCCCACCCAAACCGCAGCGACAAACCCCAAGAAGCCTGTCCCCGCGAGCACCAGCGCCACCGGAAAGCCACTGAAAACCCCAATCGCCATCACGACAAGCATGGCAACCGTGAGGACCTCATTCACCATTGTGCAGGCCGCTTGCTTGTTCCGGTGCACCTTGCGCACGTCTCCCTGTCAGAAAGGCGATGTTGCGAAGGGCTACGATCATCCCGGCAAGAGCCAGCAGGATGGGGCCGATGACCCCGGCAATGCGTTGTGCCCACAACTGGGTTTCCGCGTATTTCGTGGTGCGCATCAAACCGTCCCATCCGTAGTAGGTCAGGATGGCGGCGAGCGGCAGAAGGACAAAAAGGCCGCCAATCAGTTCGATCCAAGCAATGCGGCGGGCGGACCAATGTCTGCGAAGAACATCAACGCGCACGTGACCGTCGCGCAGATAGGTATACCCAAAGGTCAAGAAAATTAGGATGAACAGCAGTGACGTGGACAGGTCCGGCAAATAGCTCGACACGCCAAGTTGTAGCTTGCGATCCAGCATCTGAAGCGCGCCATAAGCAGCAATCGAAACAACTGTCAGCCACGCAGTCACGACGCCGATGCCGCGAATGCCACGGTCAATCCAATCCAAAAATCTCAAGCCGAATTCCCTCCCAAAGTTCTTTGCCTGTTAGCTGTTATCCCCCCGTGACATCTCCCTTGCGATTGTCTTGTTCCCGATTTTCCGGCCTGACTTTCGAGGTGCGAAAGCTGTCCCAGAACAGCAATGCTGCCCCACAAAAGATCGCCACGTCAGCCAAGTTGAAGGACGGCCAGTGGTATGACCCGTAATGGAAGTCGAGAAAGTCAGGGACGGCCTGATAGCGCAGACGGTCAAGGATATTGCCAAGCGCGCCTCCGATGATCAGACCGAGCGCCGCACCTGTCAGCCCGTCCGGAGCCTTCCATAGCCAGATCAGCAGCCATGCCACGACCACGGCAGCAAGTGCGACCAGACCCCACCAGGGTACGACCCCGCCGAGCATACCGAAGCTGACCCCATCGTTC
>NCJR01000197.1:0-619 GCA_002282555.1 Rhodobacterales bacterium 34-62-10 | reverse complement strand
CAAGAGCCTTGGTGCCCTGATCAACACCAAACGCGGCGATGGCGCAAAGCCCACCGAGAACGCGGCTGTTCATGCCACCGCCTTCAGATCGGCCCGCGCGTCGCGGATGATCGCCCATGACGAGTGCAGGAACAGTCCGGCGATCCCGAACGCGACGATAAGATCGGGCCAAGCGCTGCCCAGCCAAACCACTAGCCCAGCGGCGATAACGACTGCGGCGTTGCCGATGGCGTCGTTACGCGAGAAAAGCCAGACAGCGCGCATGTTCGCATCGCCCTTGCGGTACCGCAACAACGGCAGCACGGAGATGACATTTATCACAAGAGCAATCAGGCCCAGAATCCCCATCAATGTGGCGTCTGGGGTTGTCGGCTCGAATGCCCTTATGATGGTCGTGCTAAAGACCCCAAGGCCAAGCAGGCCGAGAAAGATGCCCTGGATCAGGGCAGAGCGTGCCCGCCAGAGAAGGCTCCATCCGATGGCAAGAAGCCCCAAGAAAGTGATCGCGCCATCGCCGATGAAATCCAGCGCGTCGGCCTTCACCGCCTGTGACCCGGCAATAAACCCACCAATCATTTCCAGAACGCCGTAACCGACATTTAGAATCACGACGATCCAG
>NCJR01000196.1 GCA_002282555.1 Rhodobacterales bacterium 34-62-10 | reverse complement strand
GGTTCCCACACACAGAACGCGGTGACGGGTGGCGGGCGACGCGTGGCCAGCGCATCGACGGGCGCCACATAGAGATTGACTGGATCAACAATGGCATAACCGCGAGCGGCAAGCGTTTCGTCCAGCGCTTCATCACCTGTGCGGATCTGGAACAGACGCGGTTGACCCATCGACAGCATCGCGTCCTCCGCGGTCTCAATGTCCGCCGGACTGACCAGACCGATTGCCGTTGCCGCCGACACCCTCTGTCCGCCACCATCACCCCGGCGCAAAAGGAACGGCCCCTGCCGCCGTACCTCTGCGGCGGGCCATGTCCCGTCGATCACCTCATACAGACGGGCGGCGTTTGGCATCATGCGGGGAACAGCGCCGTCAGTTCGGACATCGCGGCATCCACGCGGGCACCGTCCTGCCCCCGGATCACGATATTCGCGCCATAAGCCCCGTTCTGCTGATAGGGGTATGAGCCGATGGACAGATCGGGGTAGCGCCCGGCCAATTCGCCCAACGGCCCGGCAATATCTCCCTCGCCCCGCTGGATGCGCAGCGTCTGCGACATCAGCGGTTGACCACCCGTCAGGGTCGGCAGGATCGTGGCGACCATGGCCTGAAACACCGTGGGGACACCGGCCATGACATGCACATTCTCCAGCGTGAAGCCGGGGGCGGTGGACACCGGGTTCTCGATCAGACTCGCCCCTGCGGGAATGCGGGCCATCCGCAGGCGGGCTGTGTTTAACTCGCCCCCCGTACGGGCATAATGCGCGGCCAGAAGCGCGCGGGCATCGTCGCGCACGTCAATGGTCCGGTCAAAGGCTTCGGCAATACAATCGGCGGTGATGTCATCATGGGTCGGCCCGATCCCGCCCGAGGTGAAGACATGGGTATAGGCCGCAGACAGGGCCTTGACCGCAGCGACGATGGCCGGGGCATCATCGCTGACCACGCGCACCTCGCGCAGGTCGATACCGACCTTGGTCAACTCGCCCGCCAGATAATGCATGTTGCTGTCACGGGTCCGGCCCGACAGGATCTCGTCCCCGATCACGATCATGGCGGCGGTTGGATTGGTCATGGCGCTGTCCTTGAAAGCTGTGATGCCACGGTATAGGCCCAAGACCATGCGCTTTCCAACCCCTCTGCTGCCAGCCCGCCTGATCCGCCGCTACAAGCGGTTTCTGGCCGATGTTGTGCCGGAAACCGGCCCCGATGCCGGGCAGCAGGTGGTGGCCCATTGTCCCAATCCGGGGTCGATGCTGGGACTGGCTGAACCCGGATCGCGGATCTGGCTGGAACGGAACGAAGATCCCAAGAAGAAGCTGCGCTATGGCTGGCGGTTGGTCGACCACGCGGACGGGAATTTCACAGGTATCGACACAGGCTGGCCCAACCGGATGCTGCGCGCAGCCTTCGAAGCAGGCGACATTTCAGAACTGGCCGCTTATGACACCGTGCTGCCCGAACAACGCTACGGCAAGACCAGCCGGGTTGATTTCCTGCTGCGTGGTGCGGGATTGCCCGACGCCTATGTCGAGGTCAAAAGCGTCACCCTGTCCCGCAGACCGAGTCTGGCCGAGTTTCCCGACTCTGTCACGGCGCGCGGTGCAAGACATCTTGCCGAACTGTCCGAGGTGGCGCGAAATGGCCATCGGGCTATCCTGTTCTACCTTGTGCAGCGCAGTGATTGCACAGGTTTCACACTGGCAGAGGACATTGACCCGGCTTATGCGGCGGCATCACAGGCCGCGCAATCCGCCGGGGTCGAGGTGATCTGCCATGCCTGCACCCTGAACCCCCAAGGCATTGCTTTGTCACATCCTGTGATCACCATGCATGGCGGCACTGGCAACTTGCGCTAAATCGGCCTAAATAAAGGCAAAACGGTTTTTGACGACGGAGCCCGGGTTTGAACGATCAGCATCGCGGCCGCCTGACACGGGATGGCATACGCATTCACGAGGCCGGTGACTTTGCCGGAATGCACCGCGCCGGACAGGTCGCGGCCAAGATCCTTGACGAGATCGGACCCCATGTTGTGCCCGGTGTGACCACAGGCGAGCTTGATGCGATCATCGAGGCCAAGGTGAACGCGGCCGGGGCCAAATCGGCGACCATCGGTTACAAAGGCTACCAGCACGCCAGTTGCATCAGCCTGAACCACGTGGTCTGCCACGGTATTCCGGGCGACAAGAAGCTCAAGGATGGTGACATCCTGAATATCGACGTGACCGTGATCGTCGATGGCTGGTTCGGCGATACCAGCCGGATGTACGCGGCTGGCAACCTGCCCCGCAAGGCCGAGCGTTTGATCGAAGTGACCCATGACGCCCTGATGCTGGGGATCGAGGCGGTGAAGCCTGGCAACACCTTCGGTGATATCGGCCACGCGATCCAGACCTTCGTCGAAGCCCACAGGATGAGCGTCGTGCGCGATTTCTGCGGTCACGGGCTGGGCCGTGTGTTCCATTCCCCGCCGAATGTCCTGCATTACGGCCGACCCGGAACCGGCCCGGTGCTGGAAGAAGGCATGTTCTTCACCATCGAGCCTATGGTCAACATTGGTCGCCCCGAGACCAAGGTTCTGGCCGATGACTGGACCGCTGTGACCCGCGACAAATCGCTGAGCGCGCAGTTTGAACATTCCGTAGGAGTGACCGCGACAGGATGCGAGATTTTTACCCTCTCGCCTGCGGGACTGTTCCACCCGACCCGCAGCTGACGCGCCTCAGATCGCGGGCAGACGCAGACGCGCGCGGCCCAGTCGCGGATGCAGGCGACCGGCAATGCCCCACGCCAACCACAAGCCCGCGCCACAGGCCATGAACACCCCTGGCAAAGGGGCAACCAGCAGCACCAACCACGCCACACCGGGTGTCAGGATGCCGGATACATCGCGGAAGCTTGAATAGACCGCCGACATCTCGGTCCGTTCAGACGGCTTGACCGCCATCAGAAACGGCAAACCGCCGCAGACATCCAGCAGGATCAGGCACAAAGACGCCGCCATCAACGCGCCCACCGCCCCCCATGGCAGCCACTGCCCGATGCCAGCCAGCACGAAAAGACCGCCCGAAGCGAAAAAGCCAAAGCGCACGGCGGTGCGGATCGAACTGGCCTGCACAAAGCGCAGCATCAGGGGTGTCAGGAACAGCGTACCATTCGTCAGTGACAGCACGATCCCGCCAGTCGATTCGCCTAGCCCGGCTTCGACGGCAAAGATCGGCAGATAGACCACATAGACCCACCACCCGCAGGACCGGATCACCGCGAACAGCCAGCCAGCGATCAGGCGCGGTTGCGCGAAAAATCGTGCCAGAAACGCCAACGGATTGGGGGCAGGCGCGCGCGCCCGGCTGATAAGCTTGCCATTGCCAAGCCGCATCACCCAGAAAACGGACAACATGCACATGGCCGAAATGCCTGCCACGACAAATGGCGCAGGCCGCCACAAGGCCATCAACGTGACACCCAACACCGGACCCACCGTCCAGCCCAGCGCAGAATAGAACATCCGCATGGATTCCGCCCGCCCCAGATCAGCGCGCGAGATGTAGTCCAACACATAGGCGTTAAAGCAGACAAAGGTGATCACGGTCGCCAATGTGTTACACAGAAGCGCGAACATGATCATCTCGGTCCCGCCAAAAATCGAGATACCGGACCCGAGAACATAGAGACAGGCCCCGCTCGTATACATCCAGCGCCGCGGCAGGAACCGGTTCAGCCAAGGCACCATCAGCCCCGCGATCAACGAGGTGATCCCGATCATGAAATACACCTGCGAGACGGTCTGCGCATCCTGCAAGGCGCGATACATCTCGAGTGGAAAGACCGACACGAGGATGCCCCGCGTGATCGCCTCAAACCCTTGCAAGGTCGCGAAACCCCGCACGCCCGGGGCAGGGGTAAAGCGGGTCCACAGGGGAATGTAACGGGTGGCCATTTGTCTTCCGGGTCAGTCTGCGATCACGCTGGACCCGGGCGGAATCCGCTGCTTTGCCATTTCCGACCCCGAGACGAGTCGTCTTTCGCCCCTGATCGGAAATCAGGCTTGCAGCAGGTAAATCACCGTATCACCATAGCGGCGGCTATCCAGAAGAACGACGCCGTCGGGCGGGGTAATGGTCGCGCTCTCTTCCCACACGATCAGGGCATCTTGCGCAACCCAACCCTGCGCCAAGGCGTGGCTCAGCGCGACCTCACCCAATCCCTTGCCATAGGGCGGATCCAGAAACACCAGATCATAGGGTGCATCCTCATTGGGTGGTAACCGCCGCGCGTCCCGTTTCACGACCCGCGTCTCAGACTCCGCCCCGCAAAGCGCAATGTTCTGCCGGATCAGGCCCAGCGCCTTCATCCCGTCATCCACGAAAGTCGCAAACGCAGCCCCGCGCGACAGCGCCTCAAGGCCCAGTGCGCCGGTGCCCGCGAACAGGTCCAG
>NCJR01000195.1 GCA_002282555.1 Rhodobacterales bacterium 34-62-10 | reverse complement strand
AAAGGACGAATCCATGCGGAAACCAACCAGAAATACCTTCACTTCCCTGTCAACAGCCGCTTTTGCGGTATGGGCCGCCGGCGCAGCGCTGGCGCAGGACACGCCGGACGCCAACAGCGTCGTCGCCACGGTGAACGGTACCGAGATCACCCTGGGCCAGATGATCATGGCCCGCACCACCCTGCCCCAGCAATATCTGTCGCTGCCGGACGATGTTCTGTTCAACGGCATCCTTGATCAGTTGATCCAGCAATCGGTTCTCGCCCAGACTGTCAGCGAAACGCCGCAGCAGGTCGAAATCGCGCTTGAGAACGAGCGGCGCGCGCTTCTGGCCGCTGCGGTTGTGGACGACATCGTCTCGGGTGCCGTCACCGACGAGGCGCTGCAAAAGGCCTATGATGAAACCTTTGCCAATGCGGAACCTGCGCGCGAGTGGAACGCCTCGCATATCCTCGTCGAGACCGAGGGGGAGGCCGTCGCACTGATCGATCGCCTGAAAGCTGGCGAAGAGTTCGCGGTGCTCGCACAGGAGGCGTCCAGCGATACATCCGCCGCCAATGGTGGTGAGCTGGGTTGGTTCCAGTCCGGCATGATGGTGCCAGATTTCGAAGCCGCTGTTGTGGCTCTGGAGGTCGGTGCAGTCTCTGCCCCGGTCCAGACGCAATTCGGCTGGCATGTCATCAAACTCAACGAAACACGGCTAAGCGAGGTCCCGACACTGGATGAGGTGCGTGAGGAGTTGCGTCCACAGGTCGAGCGCGCCGCAGTGCAGGCCCGCCTGGACGAGCTGACAGCCGCCGCCGCAGTCGAACGCCCGGGCGCAGAGCTTGATCCTGCGCTGATCAAGAACCTCGATCTGCTGGAGAACTGAGGCATGGGAAAGATCACCAAGGTCTCACCGCTCGCGCCCGAGGCCTTTCCGCGCCTTCCGGTGATTGAAGGGGTGACATTTTCCGCAGCGCAAGCCGGGGTGCGCTATCAAGGCAGGACCGATGTGATGCTGGCAAGGCTTGCCCCCGGCACCACAATGGCGGGCGTGTTCACACGCTCTGCCACCCGGTCGGCGCCTGTTCTGGATTGTCAGGCCAAGATCGCGCTGGACAGTGATGCAGGTGCCGCGATCATCGTGAACTCCGGGAATTCCAACGCCTTCACAGGCAAGAATGGCGTGGTATCGACCCGCGCCGTCACGCAGGCCGTGGCGGAAACGCTGGGCCTGCCGGAAACGCGCGTGTTTTCATCGTCGACCGGCGTGATCGGTGAACCACTGCCGCATGAACGGATTACCGCCAAGCTGACCGAACTGGCGGGCAGTTTGGACAAGGGCGCCATTTCCGCCGCGGCCCGCGCAATCATGACGACCGACACCTTCCCCAAAGGGGCCGCGGCCGAGATCGAGATCGACGGCAAGACCATCAAGATCGCCGGCATCGCCAAAGGCTCGGGCATGATCGCGCCGGACATGGCAACGATGCTTGTCTATATCTTCACCGATGCGGCTGCAGACCGTGCCGACCTGCAGGCGATGTTGTCGGACCTTACAGATGTCACCTTCAACTGCATCACGGTCGACAGCGATACCTCGACATCGGACACTTTATTGCTTGCAGCAACCGGTGCGTCCGGTGTGCGGGTTGGCCGTGACACGACCGCGTTCCGTGACGCGCTTCACGATGTGATGCTTGATCTGGCGCATCAGGTTGTGCGCGACGGCGAAGGGGCCACAAAATTTGTCGAAGTGGCAGTGACCGGTGCCGCATCGGATGCTGATGCCAAAACTCACGGTATGGCGATTGCCAACTCCCCCCTGATCAAGACCGCTATTGCGGGCGAAGACCCGAACTGGGGCCGTGTGGTCATGGCGATCGGCAAATCGGGCGCTGCGGCGGACCGTGATCTGCTGACGATCCGTTTTGGCGATCTGCTTGTTGCCGAGAACGGTTGGGTCTCGCCCAGCTATGACGAAGGTAAGGCCGCCGCCTACATGAAGGGCGAATACCTGCGGATCAGTGTCGATCTGGGGCTTGGTCAGGGCAAATGCACGGTTTGGACCTGCGATCTGACGCATGGCTATATCGACATCAACGCCGACTATCGGTCCTGAGGGGTGACAGCGGTGAAAGTTGTTCTGGTGTCCGCCGTGGCGCTGATCGACCCCGACGGACGCATCCTTTTGGCCCAACGGCCCGAAGGCAAGTCAATGGCTGGCCTTTGGGAATTTCCGGGCGGCAAGGTTGAACCCGGTGAAACACCCGAAGCCGCGCTGATCCGCGAACTCCACGAAGAATTGGGGATCGACACCTGGGCCAGCTGCCTTGCGCCTTTGACTTTTGCCAGCCACAGCTATGACGATTTCCACCTGCTCATGCCGCTATTCGCCTGCCGCAAGTGGAACGGTATCGTCAGCCCGCGCGAAGGACAGGCGCTGAAATGGGTACGCGCCGCGGACCTCAAATCCTATCCCATGCCACCTGCGGATATTCCCCTGATTCCCATATTGCGTGATTGGCTCTAAGGCCGATTCGCGCCGCGAAAACCACCGGCTCCAACAGGTTCGAAAAGAAACCCTGTGAGCTAAAGCATTATTATGACGTTTTTAACAACAATCCTAAAATTTTATTACACTTTGTTAACAAAGGTGATGTACCCTCCAACTGTGTGCATTCTTGGGAGGATGTGAATGCTGCGTACAATCATTTTGGGAAGTTGCGTCTCGGTTCAAGGAACCTATGTCCGGACCCTGTCCGATGGCAGGGTGTTGGTCCGAGTAGGAGCACGTGAATTTGCCGGGCTACCCGTTACAAAACAGGCGGCCTGACAGTCTGAACACCATAAAAAAGGGGCAGCCGACGCTGCCCCTTTTTCTATTCCATGATCGGTTCGCTCTTACGAAAGGTTACGCACAACCTCTTCGCGCTCGAAAATCTCGATCACATCGCCGGGGCGAATGTCCTCGTAATTCTCAAAGGCCATACCGCATTCCTGACCGGAAATGACTTCCTTGACCTCGTCCTTGAAACGCTTCAGCGTCTTGAGGTTGCCCTCATGAACCACGACATCATCGCGCAACAGACGTACCCCGGCAGAGCGACGCGCCACACCTTCGGTCACCAGACAGCCCGCAACCTTGCCAACGCCCGATACCTTGAAGACTTCCTTGATCTGCGCATAACCGATGAACTTCTCGCGGATTTCGTTGCTCAGCAGGCCGCTCGCGGCCTTCTTCACATCATCCACCAGATCATAAATCACCGAGTAATAACGAATCTCGACGCCCTTCTGATTCGCGGTATTCCGCGCCGAGGCATTCGCACGCACGTTGAAACCCATGATCGGGGCGCCCGACGCTTCGGCCAGACCGACATCGGTTTCCGTGATGGCCCCGACACCCGAATGCAGCACGCGCACACGGACTTCATCGTTGCCGATCTTTTCCATCGCCTGCACGATCGCTTCGGCCGAACCCTGCACGTCAGCCTTGACCAGGATCGGCAGCTCAGCCACCGACTGATCCGCCTTGGCCTTGGCCATCAACTGATCAAGGGTCGTCGCGGCACCGACGGCAGCGCGCTTTTCCTTGGCCGCTTTCCCACGGTATTCCGCGATCTCACGCGCCTGTGCCTCGGTCTCGACCACGTTCAGCACGTCACCGGCCTCCGGTGTCCCGTTCAGACCCAAAACCTCGACCGGTACCGAAGGACCAGCTTCCGTGATCCGCTCGCCCTTGTCGTCGATCAGCGCACGCACTTTGCCCCACTGTTCGCCGACAACAAAGATATCCCCCTGCTTCAGGGTACCCTTCTGGATCAGAACCGTCGCCACAGGACCACGGCCCACATCAAGCTTCGCCTCGATCACGGCACCCTCGGCAAATCGGTTCGGATTGGCCTTGAGTTCAAGAATTTCGGCCTGCAGCGCGATGGCTTCCAGCAGATCATCCAGTCCCAGACCGGTCAAAGCCGAAACCTCGACATCCTGCACTTCGCCTGACATCGCCTCGACAACGACCTCATGCTGCAGCAGATCGGTACGCACCTTGGTGGGATTTGCCTGCGGCTTGTCGATCTTGTTGATCGCCACGATCATCGGCACCTTGGCGGCCTTGGCGTGATTGATCGCCTCAACAGTCTGCGGCATCACGGCGTCATCAGCCGCGACCACCAGAACCACGATATCCGTGACATGGGCACCACGGGCGCGCATCGACGTAAAGGCCGCGTGTCCCGGTGTGTCAAGGAAGGTCAGCATCGCACCCTTGTCGGTTTTCACCTGATAGGCACCGATATGCTGCGTGATCCCGCCTGCTTCCGAGGCCACCACCTTGGCGTTGCGGATCGCGTCCAGAAGGCTGGTCTTGCCGTGGTCAACGTGACCCATGATGGTCACAACCGGCGGACGTGGCTTCAGATCCTCGGGACGATCTTCGACCGATGCAATCACA
>NCJR01000194.1 GCA_002282555.1 Rhodobacterales bacterium 34-62-10 | reverse complement strand
CCCGGCCCGCCACGGCTGGATGGCCCCTTTCGCGCTGGTGGGCATGTCGGCGGGGCTGGCACTCTTCTGGGCCGGGGCAGGGGCGCTGACCCGCGTCATGGGCGGCACCGCGCTGGCCTTCATCGCCAGTTTCGCGCTGGTCGAGGTGGCGCGCTCCTATGTCCTGACCGGCTTTCCATGGGCGCTGGTCGGCCATATCTGGATCGACACGCCGGTTGTCCACATGGCCGCACTGGTCGGGCATCACGGCCTGACCCTGCTGGCGCTGGCGGCCGCCACGGGCCTTGTGCTGCTGGTCTCTCCCACGCGCCGGTGGTGGGGGGCGGCCAGCCTCGCCGCCATCGCTGCCGTGGCGATCTGGGGCGGTCTGGTGGCAGGCGACCGCCCCGGCGCGACCCGGGCGCAGGCAGCGGATGTCGCATCGGACACGGCATCCGACCGCCCCGTCATCCGCATGGTGCAACCCAACGCGCCGCAACACCTGAAATGGGATCGCACCATGATCCCGGTCTTTTTCCAGCGGCAGATCGACTATACCGCCGCCCCGTCGGACAACCCCGACCAACCGCGTCCCGATCTGGTGATCTGGTCCGAAACCGCCCTCAGCGTCATTCTGGAAAACGCGCAGCCCGAGCTTGAGGCGATTGCCCTCGCTGCGGGTGGCGTCCCCGTCGTGCTGGGCATCCAGCGCTTTGTCGGGCAGCGCACCTATAATTCGGCGCTCTATCTGGATCAGGGCGGCGTGATCCGCGCCATCTATGACAAGCATCAACTGGTCCCCTTCGGCGAATACATGCCCTTCGGCGAGGTGATGGCCAAATTCGGCATCCACGGCATGGCCGCCTCGCGCGGGGGGGGCTTCTCGCCCGGTCCGGGTGCGCGGCTGATGGACCTTGGCGCGCTGGGCGCCGCCCTGCCGCTGATCTGCTACGAGGCGGTGTTTCCCCAATTCATCAACTCCGCCCCCGACCGGCCCGATTTCCTGATGCAGATCACCAATGACGCATGGTTCGGCGCGCTGTCCGGCCCCTACCAGCATCTGGCGCAGGCTCGCCTGCGCGCGGTGGAACAGGGCCTGCCCATGGTCCGCGTGGCCAATACCGGGGTCTCGGCCATGATCGACCCGCTGGGCCGTGTCACCGCCTCCCTGCCGCTGGGCGTGGCGGGCTGGATCGACGCGCCCCTGCCAGCGCCCCGGCCTGCCACGCTCTATGCCCGCACGGGCGAATGGCCCATGCTCGCGATCATCCTTGGGTTGCTCCTGCTGTCGGCGGGTGTCCACCGGCACGCCCAGCGGCAGGCCGCCCGCGCCAAATAGCGATTGACGCCATGACTCTGCGCGCGTAACCACGCTGCTATTCCTGTCACAACGGCTTCCTGGCGTGACGGGCTGAACCCAATGGAGCACTTTTCATGTCACGACAGAATTACGTTTTCACCTCCGAGTCCGTCTCGGAAGGTCACCCTGACAAGGTCTGCGACCGCATCTCCGACGCGGTTCTCGACGCCTTCCTCGCCGAAGAACCCGAAGCGCGCGTCGCCTGCGAAACCTTCGCCACGACCAACCGCGTGGTTATTGGTGGTGAGGTCGGTCTGTCGGATCAGGCCAAACTTGCCGAATATATGGAACGCATCCCCGACATCGCCCGCGCCTGCATCAAGGACATCGGCTATGAGCAGGAGAAGTTCCACCACGCCACCTGCGAAATCACCAACCTGTTGCACGAACAATCCGCCCATATCGCGCAGGGCGTGAACGCCAGCGAAAGCAAGGACGAAGGTGCCGGCGACCAGGGCATCATGTTCGGCTATGCCACGAATGAAACCGACGCGCTGATGCCCGCGCCGATCCAGTTCGCCCATGCCATGCTGCGCCGTCTGGCCGAAGTGCGCAAATCCGGCGCCGAACCGACCCTTGGCCCGGATGCCAAATCGCAGCTCTCCGTGCGCTATGAAAATGGCGTGCCCGTGGGTGTGACCCAGATCGTGCTGTCCACCCAGCATCTGGACGAAACCATGACCAGCGCCGATGTCCGCGCCGTGGTCGAACCCTATATCCTTGAAGTCCTGCCCGAAGGCTGGGTGACCAAGGAGACGATCTGGCACGTCAACCCCACCGGCAAATTCGTCATCGGCGGCCCCGATGGGGATGCGGGCCTCACGGGTCGCAAGATCATCGTCGACACCTATGGCGGCGCAGCCCCCCATGGCGGCGGTGCCTTCTCGGGCAAGGATCCGACGAAAGTCGACCGCTCCGCCGCCTATGCCGCGCGCTATCTGGCCAAGAACATCGTGGCCGCAGGCTTGGCCGACCGCGCCACGATCCAGCTCAGCTATGCCATCGGCGTGGCACAGCCGCTCTCGATCTATGTCGAAACCCACGGCACAGGCGAGATCGAGGCCGCAGCGATTGAGGCCGCCATCCCCAAGGTGATGGACCTGACCCCGCGCGGCATCCGCACGCATCTGTCCCTGAACCGCCCGATCTATGCGCGCACGGCTGCCTATGGTCACTTCGGCCGGGTGCCGGACGCCGATGGCGGTTTCAGCTGGGAACGCACCGATCTGGCCGAGGCGCTGAAAAAAGCACTCTGAGAAAGCGCTCCGAGTAGGAGGCAAAACTCTCCCAAGGCGGCGCTGTGCAACCAGCGCCGCCTTTTCCATGGGATCAGCCCCGCTTGATGCCCCACGCTTGAAGCCTTGCCCCGATCCGGCTAAGGGGCAGCACCATGACCGACAGCAAGCATCCCACCCATCACCCATCCGGCGCGCCCTGGCGCAATTTCTATGGTCGCTTCAAGGGCAAGACCCTGCGCGACAGCCAGTTCGACCTGCTGGATCAGGACCTCGACAAACTCTCGCCCGGCGCGGTGGGATGGGAGGAAAACCCCGACCGCATCCCTCTGGACCTGCAATCGCTGTTCGGGGACCGCGACCTCTGGCTGGAAATCGGCTTTGGCGCGGGGGAACATATGGTGCACCAGGCCACGCAGAACCCGCATGTCGGCATCATCGGGTGCGAGCCGTTCCTGAACGGCGTCGCCATGGCGCTGGCCAAGATCCGCAAGGCGGCCACCGACAACATCCGCATCCATCCCGGCGACGCGCGCCACCTGTTCGACGTGCTGCCGCCCGAAAGCGTGTCGCGCGCTTTCCTGCTTTATCCCGATCCCTGGCCCAAGAAACGCCACCACCGCCGCCGCTTTGTGACGCAGGAACATCTGGAACCACTGGCCCGCACCCTCAAACCCGGTGCCATCTTCCGCGTGGCCACGGACATACCCGACTATGTCCGCCAAACGCTGGAAGAAGTCCCGCGCGCGGGCTTTGACTGGCTGGCCCAAGGTCCGCAGGATTGGCGAGAGCCATGGTCCGACTGGATATCCACCCGCTATGAGCAAAAAGCCCTGCGCGAAGGCCGCACACCGCATTACCTGACCTTCCGTCGCCGCTGACCCGGCCACGCCGCGCCGCATGTCCGACCGCGCTTGGATATTTTTGGCAAAAAGAAACGGGGATGATGGACCGTCCCCGCAGGCTGGGCTATCACCGCGCCATCAGAGTTTGAGGAGCCCGCCGATGTCCGGTCATGCCACCCCCGTCCCGATGCAATCCACCGCCTGCGGCCCCCTGACGGGGCAAGCGCATGTGCCGGGCGACAAATCCATCAGCCACCGCTCGCTGATCCTCGGCGCGCTCAGCGTGGGTGAGACCCGGATCGAGGGTCTGCTGGAAGGCGAAGACGTGCTCGACACCGCCCGCGCCATGCGCGCTTTCGGGGCCGAGGTGACGGATCACGGGGCCGGGAACTGGTCGGTGCATGGCGTGGGCGTGGGCGGCTTTACCGAACCGGATCAGGTGATCGACTGCGGCAATTCGGGCACCGGCGTGCGCCTGATCATGGGGGCGATGGCCACATCGCCCATCACCGCCACCTTCACGGGCGACGCCAGCCTGAACAAGCGCCCGATGGCGCGCGTGACCGATCCGCTGGCGCTGTTCGGCGCGCAATCCGTGGGCCGCTCCGGTGGGCGCCTGCCCATGACCGTGGTGGGTGCCGCCGATCCCGTGCCCGTGCGCTATGTCGTGCCGGTGCCCTCGGCGCAGGTGAAATCCGCCGTGCTGCTGGCAGGGCTCAACGCGCCGGGCCAGACGGTCGTGATCGAACGCGAAGCGACGCGCGACCATACCGAACGGATGCTGGCCGGGTTTGGCGCCGAAATCGTGACCCGCGATACCGAGGAGGGGCGCGAGATCACTCTGACCGGACAGCCCGAATTGCGCGCGCAGCACATCGTCGTGCCGCGCGATCCCTCCAGCGCGGCCTTTCCCGTCTGCGCCGCGCTGATCGTGCCCGGCTCGGATGTGCTGGTGCCCAACATCGGCCTGAACCCCACCCGCGCGGGCCTGTTCACCACGCTGCGCGAAATGGGCGCGGACCTGACCTATGAGAACCTGCGCGAGGAA
>NCJR01000012.1 GCA_002282555.1 Rhodobacterales bacterium 34-62-10 | reverse complement strand
AAAATTGAAACCTTAAGCTGAAAAATGATGTGCAATATCGCGGTATCTTCCAGAAATCACGTAATAATCATGTGCTGAAATGGTGAAGAAAATGCGACACTGGTTCCTGCCTGGGCCACTCGAAGAAGAACCGGATGATTTGCCTCCCGGACCGCGTGCGGAACCGCCCGACACCGCTGTCGTCCATGACTGGGCAAAGGCAGAGGGGCTTCACGCTGCGCGGCTGGCACGCGTGGCTGGACGCCTGGGTGCTCTGGATGACCGGCTGCTGCGCGGCCCGGAAGGCTGGCCGCATCGCCTCGCTCTTATCGAGGCGGCGGATCTTAGCTGGTTCACAGGGGACCGGGTGAGTTCTGATCGTCTGGCGCTCTGGATATCGATGCGGCTCTCGGGCGCACAGGATGACCCACATGCCCTGGCAAGAGTTGGGTGGGCTGTTCGGCGGCTTATAGGAGGTCCAGGACCGGAGGCTGACTTGGCCGCCTTCCTGGATCGCCGCGATCCAGAGAACATTGAAGACAGCGATGAGCGTTTCGAAGATCGGGCAGGCGGATGGCTGGACGTAATGGCAGCCGCAGCCGATCTCCACCCGATCACGCGAGCTTGCATGGGCTTTCATCTCTGGAGCCTGGCCGGCCTCGGACAGCACGGTGACCAAATCGAAGCCGCAGTCACGGCCGCGCGGATCGCGGCCAGCGAGGGCAAGGGAGCAGTGTTTGCACCTCTGGCCATGGGTGGGGCAGGGGGGCTGCGCGCTGGCGGCCCACCCGCTGACCGTTTGGCGCGCTGGCTTGACGGGATGGAGACCGCATGTCTGACCGCGATGCGGCACCTCGACGATATTGAAGCGTGGTCAGTTCGGGCGGAAGCCGAGATGACCTCACTTTCGGGCAAGACCCCGCGCGCCTTGCGCGCTGTGCTGACCGAATGGCCCCTTGTCTCTGCCCCGATGGGTGAGGTCCTGACCAACGCTAGCCGCGCCGCGGTCCAGCGCAACCTCACCTGGATGGAAGCGCGAGGCCTGATCCGCGAGGTGACCGGCCAGGGGCGATTCAGGTTATGGGCAGCGGCACGATCTTGAAACTTACGGTTCAATGCGTGAAAGCTTCAAGAGTTCGGGAAGTTCATGTCATCGTTTTCAGCTTCCAGAAATCGCGTCGAGCACCGGACAGTCGGGAACTTCGGCGCCAGAACACCTCAATGCCGTCGCAGCGAGGACGGCCTCGATCCGCCGGAGATCCGCAATCTTGGCCCGCACCTCTGCAAGGTGACGCTCCGTCCGCTCCTTGACCTCCGCGCAGGTCGGCGCGGCGCCATCTTCGAGCCCCATCAACCCGCGAATGTCCTCCATCGAGAACCCGAGTTCGCGGGCGCGCAGGATGAAGCGAAGGCGCGTGGCGTGCGCGGCGGAATAGATGCGGTAGCCGGCGTCGGTCCGGGGCGGGTCGGGCAGAACGCCGGTCTTCTCGTAGTAGCGGATCGTCTCGATGTTGCAGCCGGTGGCCCGGGCCAGGTCTCCGCGTGTGAAGCCGCTCTCGCGCTCGTGATCGGTCATGGGCAGGTTTCCTCTTGAGCCTGTAGTTACTACAGACCTTACACCTTCCTTCAACCACGGACGAGAGGAGGTGCGCGACATGGCGCTGACAGACGACAGAGCTGACAACTCCGAAGCGGATCGCCCGGCCCGAAAGGGCTGGCTCGCGGCGGGCGGGGTGATGGGCGCGTTCTTCGCCTCGGCCTGCTGCATCGGGCCGCTAGTCCTGCTAACCCTCGGCATCTCGGGGGCCTGGATCGGCAACCTGACGGCGCTGGAGCCTTACAAGCCGATCTTCGCCGTGATCGCGCTCGGCTTCATCGGGGCGGGTTTCCGGCAGGTGTATTTCCGCAAGCCGAACGTCTGCGAGCCCGGTTCCTACTGTGCGCGCCCATCCTCGGCTTGGATCACCAAAACCGCGCTCTGGGCGTCCCTGATCCTCGTCGTCGCCGCGCTCACCATCGACTGGTGGGCCCCGCTTCTCTACTGATCCCGAAAGGAGACCCTTATGAAGAAGATCCTTGCCCTTGCCCTGTTCGGCCTGACCGCTGTTGCGCCCGTCACCGCCATCCCGGTCGCCGCGCAGACCGTCGCCGCCGAGCAGACCGTCACCTTCGCGGTCGACAACATGACCTGCGCGCTCTGCCCCGTGACGGTGAAGCGCGCGATGGAAAGCGTCGATGGCGTGCGCGCCGTCGAGATCGACTTCGAGGCGCGCACCGCCACGGTCGTCTTCGACACCGCCGCGACCAGCGCCGAGGCCATCGCGACCGCGTCGGCCAATGCAGGCTATCCGGCGCGCGTCTCGGGCTGACGGGATGACCGAGCAGACCGACCGCAAGCTGATCGCGACAGGTGTCGTCGGCACGTCATCGCGGCGCTCTGCTGCTTCACGCCGGTGCTCGTCGTGCTTTTGGGCGCCGTGGGCCTGTCGGCCTGGCTGGGTTGGCTCGACTATGTGCTGCTGCCCGCGCTGGCGTTCTTCATTGGGCTGACCGCCTATGCCGTCTGGCGCAGGCAGCGGCGGCAAACCACGCAAACGGATGGATGATTTCATGAGAGACGATTGCTGCGCGCCCAAGAGTGAGTTCGACGTTGCCGTGATCGGTGCCGGATCGGCCGGGTTCTCGGCCGCGATAACCGCCGCCGAGGGCGGCAAGCGCGTCGCGCTGATCGGGCACGGCACCATCGGCGGCACCTGCGTGAACGTGGGCTGCGTGCCCTCCAAGACGATGATCCGGGCCGCCGAGGCCCTGCACGGTGCGCGGGCGGCGTCCCGGTTTCCGGGCCTGCACGGTGAGGCGCGGGTCGCGGGCTGGGCTGCGCTGATTGCGGCCAAGGACGATCTCGTCTCGACGCTGCGGCAGAAGAAATATGCCGACCTGCTGCCCGACTACGACGGTGTCGCTTACATTGATGAGGGTCCGGCGCGGCTCATCCCCGGCGGGGTCGAGGTCGGCGGTCGCAAGATCACGGCTCCGAGGGTCATCGTCGCCACGGGCGACCGGCCCGCCGCGCCCGACATCCCCGGGATCCAGGACGCCCCGACGCTCGACAGCACGTCGCTGCTGGAGCTGGACCAGTTGCCCGAGAGCCTGATCTTTCTCGGCGGCGGCTATATCGGCGTCGAACTCGCCCAGATGATGGCGCGGATGGGCACCGAGGTGACCATCGTCTGCCGCTCGCGCCTGTTGCCGCGCACCGAGCCGAAGGTGTCCGAAGCGCTCACCGAGGTCTTGCGCGCCGAGAGTGTCACGGTCCTCGATGGCGCAACCTATCACGCCGCGCGGCGCGACGGTGACCTTGCGGCGCTGACCGTGTCGGTGGACGGCGCGGAGCTCGACCTGACGGCCGACCGCCTCGTCCTGACCACGGGACGCACACCCAACACCGAGGGGCTGGGCCTCGCCGAAATTGGCGTCGAGACCGATGCACGCGGTGCGATCCGGGTTGGCGACGACATGCAGACCACGAAGCCCGGGATCTTTGCCGCGGGTGATGTCACGGACCGCGACCAGTTCGTCTACATGGCCGCCTATGGCGCCAAGCTCGCAGCCCGCAACGCCGTGCTGGGCGGGGCGGAGCGTTACGACAACGCCGCGATGCCCTGGGTCGTGTTCACCGATCCGCAGGTGGCGGGCGTCGGGCCGACCGAGGCGCAGGCGCGTGATGCCGGATATGACGTCAAGACCAGCGTGCTCGCGCTCGAGAATGTCCCCCGTGCGCTCGCCGCCCGCGACACGCGCGGGCTGATCAAGCTGGTCGCGGACCGGGCGAGCGACCGGCTTCTCGGCGGCGTGATCATGGCGCCGGAGGGGGCAGACAGTGTCCAGACGCTCGTGATGGCAATCAAGTTCGGCATGACGACGAGGGCTTTAGGCGAGACAATCTTCCCCTACCTCACCACGGTCGAGGGCGTGAGGCTCGCCGCGCAGACATTCGAAATGGATGTCGCGAAGCTGTCGTGCTGCGCAGGGTGAAGCAGTGCTGTACGAGCGTTCAAATCACGAAGGGCGTAGAGTACTCTGAGACGAGTCATCTGTCACCCCAACCGTCTCGTTCAGGCATGTCGCTCGAAGATCTCGGTAGAGCTGTCTTTCAGCAGCAACAGTGTCTCGAACGCATCACGCTGGTTGCCCATCTCCATGCCAGGTGAGCCGATCGGCATACCGGGAACCGACAGGCCGATGGCTTCGGGACGTTCGGCGAGCAGTCGTTCGACATCTGCAGCCGGCACATGGCCCTCAATGACATACCCATCTACGAGCGCCGTATGGCACGAGGCCAGGTTGGGCGTGATCCCGGATTGCGCCTTGAACGCATACAGGGCGTCTTGGTCGACATTGCGTGCGTCCACGACGAAGCCGGCGCGCTCCATATGCTCGATCCAGGCCGAGCAGCATCCGCAGGTTGGCGATTTGTAGACCTCGACGCGCGGTGCGAGTGACTGAGTGTGGACCACACCGGGCAGCCCGGCGGCAGCGCCGCCCGCGACAATGAATTCTCGTCTGTTCATGCGTATTTCCAGCTCCAATCCTGTTCGGTTTTGACGGCTATTCGTTAAAGATTTCACATAGAGTTCATCAAGCCGGAGTTGCGGGGTAGTCGGCCTCCTTGAGGGCGACCTGTAATGCAGTGGCATCCTTGGCGGACGCAACCGTGACGGTCTTCGATGTCAGGTCTGTATCTACCGTGGCATTCGGGTCGATCGCCTTGAGCGCCTTTTCGATGGCCGCCGTGCAATGACCGCAACTCATGTCGGGCACGTAGAACTTCATCTCGATTTATCCTTCCATTTCAGGCACCAAATGCATTCATTCGCTCGCATTGGCAAGGGTGGACGGCGGCGGTTTCCTTGCCGCGGCTCATCTCGCGCGTCAGCCAGAAACCGGACAGGAGCAACAATCCGCCACCAAGGATCATGCCCTGCGTTGGAACTTCGCTAAAGACAAGGGATCCCAGAGTCGCCGCCACGATCGGCGAGACGATAATATCGACCAGCGAATAGATGTTCGCCGAGATCTTCTTGAGCACCAGCGAAATCCCGAAATAGGCGAACCCCGTCGAGACGACGCCGAGGCAGACCGGCCACAGCATCACCGGCAGCGAAAGGCTCAGGGCGGGATAGGCATTGAACCTGCCGATCTCGCCCGGCCCGGCGAGAACCAGCGCCGGCGACAGCAGGATCGCCCCGGCCGCCATCGACCAGAAGATATCGTTGCCCGCCTCCTCGCGTCCTTCATGGCGCATGTATGTGACCATTCCGGCATAGATCGCCCCGGTGCTGAGCGCGACGAGGTTGCCAAACCACTCGCCGCCCGCCAGCGGCCTGGCCAGCACGATGCCTGTCAGCGCGAGCCCGAAGATCAGCATATAGCTTTTCTTCGCGGGCTCGCCGAGGAACAGGGCCGAGAAGATGAACACGAAGAAGGGGGCCACGCTCCAGAACACCACGGCATTGGCGATCGGCACGAGCGTCATCGCATAGTTGAAGACGCTGATCTGCGCGGCGATGAGCGCCCCGATAATGACCGTGTCCTTCACGTTGCCACGGGGAAACCGCAGAGGGCGTCCGGTCGCGTGCGGGATGGCCATTGCCAGGAACGCGGCTGCAAAGCTCAGTGCGTAGAAATTCAACGTCTGGATCGGGATCGCATCCCCGGTCAGCTTGACGAAGACGCCGATCGTGGCTTCGGAGACGGTGATCAGGACGAGTAGAAGAACGATGCGCATGTTATTTCTTCGGAGCATGTGGCGCGGTCTCTTGCCGTTGCGACCGCGCTGCCCAACACATGTCGCAGACGTCATCCCCATGCGACAACGTCCGGCGCCTGCGATAATGACCGCGTACTCCGTCGCCCGCGATCAGATCAGCGCCCGGCCAATCATAGGTGCACCAACTTTGCCGGAATGCTTCGAGCGTATCGGGGTCGTCGTCGATCTCGGCCAGCCGACGCACGAGGCTCTGTGGCGGGCAGCAGGTGAAATGTGTGAGAATGTCGTCGCCGTCGCGCCGGGTCTCCACGGCATAACCGGGCGCACCCGGAGCATTGAACGGGAAATACAGCAGCGCGCGGATCGTCCAGCGCAGTCTCCGCCCCGGGTCGCGCGTGACCAGCCGCGCGGGCAGCGAACTCAGCCGCAGCATCCGGCGGTAGACGTCCCATCCGAGGTCGGCCACCACTCGGCGCGCGGTCTCGGGCGTCACGCCGAGATGGCGCAGGCTGCGGTCGGCGGCTGTGGTCCACACGGCGAATTCGACCATCACCCTGTTGCCAAGACCAGGGAGCGCGACGAAATCCGCCCGCGCCCGCAAGCGGAGCACCTCGCTGTCCATCGCCTCAAGGAACCGCGCGATCTCGGGATCGAGCCAACGGGTTTGCGTTCCGTCCACATATGTAAGAAGGTTGTCGGCCAGCCCTTTGCGCGCGGCTCGCCTGGTGACAAGCCGGATGATCCGGCGCGCCAGTCGAAGGCGAAGCGATGGGACGGATTGGGTCGCGGGGCCGGTCAAGTCGTGGTCCTTTCGGTGGTTGGCGCACGGGTGATGTCGATCATCTCGGCACCGCTTTCATCGAGGCACCGGTCCTCAACCTGAAGAGTCACGAAGAAGAAGCCGAAGCGGTCACGCAGCATGCCGTGCGCTGCCTTGAGTACCCCCTGTGGCTCGGCGCCCTCTTGCACCCGCAGGTGACCGGAAAAGACGTGCTTCCCGCTGGTCAGGGCCCAGGCGTGAACGTGGTGCGCGTCGGCCACCCCGTCGAGGGACTCGAGTGCCTGCGTGACCTCCGGAAGGCTGACATCGGCCGGCGTACCCTCCATCAGCAGGTGCATGGAGTCGCGCAGGATACCCCAGCTTGCCCAGAGCAGCACAAAGCCGAACGCCATGCCGAGGATCGGGTCGATAAGCAGGAAGCCCGTGAACTTGATCACCAATGCGGTGACGATGATCAGGAGGCTGCCGACGAAGGTCTGGATGATATGCCACAACGCACCCTTCACGTTGAGGTCGCTCTTGCTTTGCTTCCAGATCAGCCCCAGCGATATGAACTCGGTCACCAGCCCGCCGGCAGCGGCTAGCAACATCGGGCCGGTCGGCAACGCGATCGGATCCGACAGGCGCATGGCCGCCATAACGATCACCACCAGCGCCATGCCGAGCAGGAAGNAGCCGCCGTTGACCAGCGCGCCGATGATCTCGGCGCGATACCAGCCGAAGCTGCGATCCGGATCGGCGGGACGCCGGGCCAGACGCGCGGCGACGATGGCCACCAGGACGCCGCCAACGGCGGAGAAGGTGTGGAACGCGTCGGAGATCACTGCGATCGACCCGGTCCAGAGCCCGATGCCCATCTCGATGACGAAATAGACCCCCGTCAGCCATGCGGAGATCGCCATTCCGCGCCCACTCGACGGCATGTGCCCGTGATGTGAACTGGACATCGCGGCTTCCTTTCTTTCAGAGCTTTACGCGCCGCAGCCGCAGCGCGTTCGAAATAACGGAGACCGACGACAGGCTCATCGCCGCCGCCGCGATCATGGGCGACAGAAGCAGGCCGATCACCGGATAAAGGATTCCGGCCGCGATCGGCACGCCCGCCGCGTTGTAGGCGAAGGCGAAGAACAGGTTCTGGCGGATGTTGCGCAGCGTTGCCTTCGCGAGTTTCCGCGCCCGCACCAGCCCCACCAGATCGCCGCGCATCAGCGTGATGCCAGCGCTCTCCACCGCCACGTCGGCGCCCGTGCTCATGGCGATGCCCACGTCCGCCGCCGCCAGCGCCGGGGCGTCGTTCACACCGTCGCCGGCCATCGCCACCGACGCGCCCTTCGCGCGCAATTCCTCGACCAGCTTCTGCTTGTCCTCGGGCAGAACGCCGGCGCGCACCTCGTCGATGCCCAGTTGACGCGCGACAGCCTCGGCCGTTCGCTGGTTGTCGCCGGTGGCCATGATGATCGTCAGACCGAGCGCGTGCAGATCGCGGATCGCCCCTTCGGTGCTTTGCTTGATCGGATCGGCCACGGCGACGATCCCCGCGAGCGCCCCATCGACGGCAACGAACATCGCCGTCTTGCCATCCGTGCGGAGCGTGTCGGCCCGCGCCTCGGCTTCGCCGGTCTCGAGCCCGAGATCCCGCATCATCGCCGGATTGCCGAGCGCCACGTTGCGTCCGTCGACGGTGCCGCGCACGCCCTTGCCGGTGACCGCTTCGAAATCGGCCGCGCTGCCGGGCGACAGACCGCGATCCCGCGCGCCCGCGACGATCGCCTCGGCCAGCGGATGTTCCGAGCCACGTTCCAAAGCGGCGGCGAGGCCCAACACCTCCGCCTCGTCGCCCTGCAGCGCCACGACATCCGTCAGCGTCGGCTTGCCCTCGGTCAGCGTGCCGGTCTTGTCCACGATCACCGTGTCCACACGCGCCATCCGTTCCAGCGCCTCGGCGTCCTTGATCAGCACGCCCGCTTGTGCGCCGCGCCCCGCGGCCGTGGTGATCGAGATCGGCGTCGCGAGGCCGAGGGCACAGGGACAGGCGATGATCAGGACGGAGACGGCCGAGGCGATGGCGAATGCCAGCACCGGCTCGGGACCGAAGGCAAGCCAGGCGAAGAACGCCGCGATGGCCACCGCGACGACCGTCGGTACGAAGATGGCCGAGACCCGGTCCGCCAGCCCTTGGATCGGCGCGCGCGAGCGTCGGGCACCGGCCACCATGTCCACGATCTGCGCCAGCACCGTGTCGGCGCCAACTTGCGTCGCCCGGATCGCGAGCGAACCGTTCTTGTTGATCGTGCCGCCCGTGACACGGTCGCCTTCTGCCTTTTCGACGGGCACGGGCTCGCCGGTGATCATGCTTTCGTCAACGGACGTGTGGCCCTCGACCACTTCGCCATCGACCGGCATGCTGTCGCCGGGGCGCACCCGCAGCAAGTCGCCCTCCACGATGTTCTCGAGCGGTGCATTATATTCGCTTCCGTCGGGAAGAATTCGCCGCGCGGTCTTGGGCGCGAGGTCCATCAGCGCCCGGATCGCGTCGCCGGTGCGTTCCCGTGCGCGCAACTCCAGCACCTGGCCGACGAAGATCAGCGCGATGATGACGACGGCGGCCTCGAAATACGTGCCGACGCCTTCGCCCATCCGATACTGCTCCGGGAACAACCCCGGCGCGAAGGTGGCGACCAGCGAATACGCATAGGCCGCGCCGACCCCGAGCGAGATCAGCGTCCACATGTTCGGGGACAGGCTCCGGAAGGAGTCGACGCCGCGCCGGAAGAACGGACCCGCTGCCCAGAGGACAATGGGCGTGGCGAGGACGAATTCGATGTAAACCGCCAGCTGGTGGCCCAGCCAGTCGCGAACCGGCAGGCCGACCAGCTCGCCCATCGTCAGGATCACGAGGGGCACGGCCGCGGTCGCGCTGATCCACATCCGGCGGGTGAAGTCGGTCAGTTCCTCGCTGGGCTCGTCCGAGGGCACCATCGGCTCCAGCGCCATGCCGCAGATCGGACAGCTTCCGGGTTCGTCGCGGATAATCTCGGGGTGCATCGGGCAGGTGTATTGCGTGCCGGGCTGGGCTTTCTGCGATGTCTTCTGCGCGTTTCCCGACGCGTAGAAATAAGGATCCACACCGAATTTCGTCTCGCAGCCTTCCGAGCAGAACCAGTAGGTCTCGCCGCCATACTCGCGCGACCGCGCGTCCTCGCGCATCTCGACCTGCATGCCGCAGACGGGATCCGTCGCGGTTTTCGCGCCGGAGGCCGGAGCGTGGTGGCGGTGGTGATGGTCGTGGTCGGACATCTGTTATCTCTTTTCAGGTTTTGATCATCATTGTCGGGTTTCCAGTGGCGGGAGAGTCAAGCCGCGATGCACCGAAGCTCACGACGGCTCCCAGCGCCACGGCGTCGGGCAGGCTGGGGCTGTTTTTCTTGTCGTCGGAGCTCATGACCCTTCGGCCGCTGCGGTATCTTTCCTGGGGCTGTCTTTTCGCGAAGCCGCTCCGCGCCGAAGCGCAAGCAGCAGGAGGGGAAGCCCCGTCACCAGCCCCAGTCCGAGCGCGATCCATTCCGCGCCGCCGAAGGTGCCCGCCATCGCCGCGCTGCCGAAATGCGCGAGCACGAAGCTCGCGGGCAAAATGCCGGCCATCGTGGCCAGGGCGAAGCGCCAGAACTGCAACCGGCTGACCCCCGCGGCATAGCTCATCGCGTCGAAAGACACGAAGGGCAGAAGGCGGCTTGCGAAAACCGTGAGCGTCAGCGCGTTCTGCGACCCCAACAGGCCGTGATCCGCCTTGTCGCCGAGAAGTCGCTCGACCGTCCCGCGCCCCAGCCCGCGGGCGATGAGGAAGGCGACGAGCGCGCCGGTCTCGGCCCCCACGGCGACATAGACGGTGCCCGCATAGTGGCCAAAAGCGGCCCCCGAGGCCAGCGCGACAGGCGCGCTTGGAATGGGGCTGGCAACGACCGCAGCCGTCATGAGGGCGACGATCGCGAGCGGCCCCCAAGGACCCGCGCGCGCGACCCATGCCTCGACCGCGGCGCGGTCCAGGTCGAACGACCACCACCCTGCGGCCCAGCCGAGGAGGCCCAGGCCAAGGATGGCTCCGACGACAAGGACCGTGCCCTTGCCGAGAGACAGGTAGTTATTTCTCTTTGAGGCGCTCTCTTCGGGCACGTCAGGCAAGGTCCTCCGGCATCGAGGCAAGCGCTGCGTCCAGCGGAACCACGGGCAGACCGGCAGCAAGCCAGCCGGGACCCCGGCGAGATCCCAGCATTCCCTCGGAGATGTCCACGTAGCCATCGTAGCGAGCCTGCCGGAGCGCACGGAGCAGGGACGCCGAACGCCCCCCGGTCGCGCAGATCAGGCCGACGTCTCGGGATCCGGCCAGCGCCTTCGCCGCAAAGAGGCGATCCGGAAATCGGTCCTCGTGCATGCTGATCGGCCAGACCCCGGCCCCGACGCCGGTTTCCAGCCACTCCTCGCGCGACCTCACATCGACGACGCGCGCGCTGTCTGCCAGAAGGGCGTCATAGGCCTCGTCCGCCGACCAGATTGTCCGGGCCTGTGCGGTCAGGGGAGACGTGATGAGGGTGACAGGCGCTGCCGCCAGCCCAAGAATGAAGAGGCGCCGACCGTGTGCCGTTGTCATCGGTTGTCTCCTTCAGGCCGCATCCACAGCGCGCACGAGCATGTCGCGGACCTGACCGGCGACCGCGTGCAGGTCGGGGTTTTCCACGGCCGACATGGAGGCAACCGGGTCGATGGCGCTCACCTCGGTGCCGCCCTCGACGCTGCGCAGGATCACGTTGCAGGGCAGCATCGCGCCGATCCGCGGCTCCAGCCCGATGGCCTGCCAGGCCATGTTCGGATTGCAGGCGCCAAGGATCTTGTAGCCCGCCATGTCCTTGTCGATCTTCTTCTTCATCGTCGCCTTGACGTCGATCTCGGTCAGAACGCCGAAACCAGCGTCGGCCAGCGCCGCGCGCACGCGGGTCTCTGCGTCGTCAATGCCGGTATTTGCCAGCAGGCGGTCATGAGTGTATGCCATTCTGTCTGTCCTTTCGTGGTCAAGGCCCGGCCCCGCAGTCTGCGGGACCGGGCGAGGGGTGGCGGAAAGGCGGGCTCAGTTGTTGCCCATGCGGCCCTGGCCGGGTGTCCCCATCATGCCGCCGTCGCGCTGCATGCCACCATTCGGTCCGGGCATCATGCCGTCGCGCATCGTCTGCATGCGCTCCATCATGTCGGCAGGCTTGACGATTTCTGCCACCGACACCGCGCCGTCGCCATCGTCGTCGAGGAACTGGAAGCGGTCCACCATGGTTTCGCGGATGAGCGCGCTGTGGAGCGTCTCGAATTCGGCGAGCGACAGGGTTTCGTCGCCATCGGCATCGTATTCCGCCAGCAGGGCTTGCAATCCTTCGTGGGCTTCTTCGGGCGTCACCGTGCCATCGCCATCGGCGTCGAACCGCTCCAGGCCCATGCCCATCAGCGACGCGCCGCCGCCCATCATGCCCTGGCCCATGCCGCCCATGGGCCCACCGGAGCCCATCATGCCCATGCCGCCCTGCATCATTTGCCCATGCATCCGCATCATCATCTGCATCATGTCATGATTTCCGGCGGCCGGACCCTGCGCTCCCGGAGCACCCTGGCCACCATGCCCGTGATTGCCTGCGGCCAAGGCTGCACCGCCCAGAGCCATAAAGATGGCGGTCGCTGCCGCGAGTTTCGCTGTGGTTTTCATGTCTGTATCCTTTCTCGTGTGAAACGCCTCACCGACATGGGAAGACATGAAGGACCGCCAAGGCCGTGTCATTCCCGATCTTGTATCCGTTCGTCGCAATGCGCGTAGCTGATACAAAGCGTTACAATCCCGGTGCTGACCGCGCGCCGCCACACTGCCAAATGAGAAGTATGAACAGTTTGCCGCATATCCTCGTCGTCGACGATCACCGCCAGATCCGGGACTCGGTCACGCGATTTCTGGAACGCAATGGCATGCGGGCGACGGCGGCCAAGGATGCCCGGGAGATGGACGAAAAGCTCGCGAAAGGTCACTTCGACCTGATGGTGCTCGACGTCATGATGCCGGGCGAGGACGGGCTTTCGATCTGCAAGCGCCTGTCGGCCGAGAAACGGCTTCCGATCATCATGCTCACGGCCCTCGGGCAGGATCAGGACCGGATCGTGGGCCTCGAGATCGGCGCGGACGACTATCTGCCGAAACCGTTCAACCCCCGCGAGCTGTTGGCACGGATCAAGGCGGTCCTGCGCCGCGCGCCCGAGGAGAGACGCGAGGCCGGGCCGCTTTCGGGGCGCATCCTGCGGTTCGGCGGACTGACGCTCGATACCGACGCGCACATGCTGACCGACCGGGACGGCAATCGCGTGCAACTGACGACGGCGGATTTCCGGCTGTTGACGGTCCTTCTGGCGCGTCCGCGCACGGTTCTGAGCCGCGAGCAGCTTCTCGACCTCACGGCCGGGCGCGCGGCGGGGCCGCTCGATCGTACGATCGACAACCAGATCAGCCGGCTGCGGCGCAAGATCGAGATGGACCCGTTGCGCCCGACGCTCATCACCACCGTGCGAAGCCAGGGCTACAGTCTGAACGCCGATGTCGAGGTGGTCGAATGACCCGGCCGCGGATAGGCAGCCTGCGCGCGCAACTCGTGCTTCTCATCCTCGGGGCCCTGGGCCTAGCGCAGGTGGTGAGCCTGTGGCTCTTCGCGGACGAGCGCAGCCTTGCCGTCCGCGCCGCCCTGGGTTTCGAGGCGGCCGGGCGCGCCGCCAATGTTGTGCGGCTGCTGGAGGAAGCGCCGCCCGATCTGTCCGTGTCCATCGTGCGTGCGGCGAATTCGCCGCTTGTGCGGTTCGATCTTGCGCCCTCACCAAGCGTGACCGCGCCCGACCATCATCACGCAGACTATATCGAAACGCGGGTCCGGGCCTTGCTTGGCGACAGGTTCAGTCGCGACATCAGGGTCAACCTGAGTGAAACGGCCGTTCCCCTGCACCCGATCCCTAACCTGTCTCCGGAAATGGCCCAGATGCATCAGGAAATGATGCGCGGCCGGATGCAGGCGGTCGAGATGACTTTGTCCATCGCGCTCTCCGGCGGCCAGTGGCTGAACGTCGACACCCTGTTCGAACGCCCGCCATTGCAATGGCCGCTATCGTCCTTTCTCGCCTTCGGGCTGACGGCCTCGTTGATCCTCGTCGCGGCGTTCTGGTTCGTGATGACCCGCCTGACCGGCCCATTGCGTAATCTGTCGCGCGCCGCCGAGGACCTGGGGCGCGGCGACGCGGGTGAGCCGTTGCCTGTCGCCGGTCCCGACGAGGTGCGCGATCTCACCCGCGCGTTCAATCGCATGCAGGATCGGCTGACGCGATTTGTCGCGGACCGCACCCGCATTCTCGCCGCGGTCAGCCATGACCTGCGCTCGCCGCTCACGGCGATGCGGTTCGATGCAGAACTCGTCGAAGACGAGGAGACCCGCGAGAGCCTGGTCGCGTCCATCGACGAGATGCAGGCCATGGCCGAGGCCACGCTCGACTTCGCCGAAGGGCTGGCCGGGCGCGAAGCCTCGGACGTCGTCGATGTGTCCGCCTGGCTCGAAACCCTGGCAGACGACAAGGCCACCCCGTTCGAAATGACCGGCGGCCCGGCGATGACGGTGCGCATTCGCCCGCTCGCCCTGCGCAGGGCCGTTCGCAACCTTGTCGAGAACGCCACCCGCTACGGGGGCGGCGCCACGGTCGGCTGGCACCGCGCGGGCGACGATCTGGTGATCGAGATCACCGATGATGGCCCTGGCATACCCGAGGAAGAGCTCGACGAGGTCTTTGCGCCGTTTCATCGGCTGGAGGCGTCCCGCTCGCTCGAAACCGGGGGGCACGGGCTGGGCCTTGCCATCGCGCGGGCGATCGTGCGCGGACACGGGGGCGACGTCCGGCTGAAAAATCGTGCCGAAGGCGGGCTGAAGGCATCCATCTTCATCCCGCTGGCGGAGGACGCACCCATCAACAACAGCAAACAACGGAAGGAGACCTGAAAATGACACGCACGGCAATCTGGACAACCATCGGGCTTGCGGCGCCGACACTGGCCGCCGCGAGCCCCGGGGAAAATTGGCAAGGAGGATATGGTCACATGATGTGGGATGGCGGGTACGGCATGTTCGGCGGGCTGATGATGATCCTGTTCTGGGGTGTCGTCATCGCCCTGATTGTTTTTGCCGTGAAATGGTTCACCGACAATCAGGGCGGCGGAAATCGCGGAAAGCGCGATGCGGTGGACATCCTGCGCGAACGCTTCGCTTCGGGCGAGATCGACGAGGAAGAGTTCGACCGGCGGCGAAAGGCGCTGGAAAAGTGAGGCCGGCACTCGGCCGTTCCCGCCGCGGCGGGAATGGTCGAAACCATTGCCACGAAAAGCAGCGCCTGCCGCACCCCGAAACAGGTGAGGCACGTGCGTTCAAGGCTGGCCGGCGATGTCCCGTTCTTCCCCAACGGCATCGTCGAGCGCCGCCATGACCACGTCCGGGGTCAGCAGTTCCGGCAGGACGATGCCGTGCGGGGCGGCCGGACCATAGACCGCATTGAACGGAATACCGTAACGGTCGAAGCTTTCCAGATAGCGCGAAATCGCCGGATCGGGCCGCGTCCAGTCGGCTTGCATGGGGGTGACGCCCTCGGCCGCAAGCGCCGAGACAACCGGTTCGCGGTCCAGCACGAGCGCCTTGTTTGCCTTGCACGTCAGGCACCAATCGGCCGTGACGTCCACGAACACGACCTCGCCCCTCGAGACACGGCGGGCGATCTCGGCCCTGTCGAAGCGCACCCACTCGGTCACCTGAGACGAAAGCGCGCGGGGCGTTGATGTGTCGGCCAGATCTCCCGCCGCGAAGAGTATGATCCCCACGAGGGGCAGCGCGAGCCCGGCACGAACTGTGCACCGCAGCCTCGACAACGACAGCAGCATCACGAGACCGGCGGTCATCCCGAGGACCGCGAGCATCGTGGTCGTGCCGGCCACGCCCCGCAGCACCCAGACCAGCCAAGCCGCGGTGACGGCCAGCAAAAGGCCCAGCATCACCCGAAGCGCGATCATCCACCGCCCCGGCCTGGGGAGGTGACGGACCAGACCGGGGCGGGCCGCGACCAGCAGGTAGGGGGCGGCGAGCCCCAGCCCGAGGAAGGTGAAGACCAGCGCGATATCCACGCCGCGCCCGGCCAGCGCGAAGGCAATCGCGGTCCCGAGAAAGGGTGCGGAGCAGGGCGTGGCCAGCACCGCGGCGAAGGCACCGGTCAGGAAATCGCCAACATGCCCCCCGGCGCCGCCGGCCCGCGCAAGCCGGGTCTGCAGGCTTGGAGGCAGGCTGATCTCGAAGGCGCCCGCGAGGTTCGCCGCGAAGATGGCGAGGATGGCCACCATCAGCGCAAGGAAGACCGGGTTCTGGAATTGCAGGCCCCAGCCAACGGTGACCCCCGCCTGCCGCAGCGCGAAAAGGACTGCGGCGAGGCCCCACATGAAGGCCATGACCCCCGCGGCCGAGGCGAGGAAGCCCCATCGCACGCGCGCGCGACCGGCACCTTCCAGCTTCATGGCAGAGGACAGCTTTATCGACAGCACCGGCAGTACGCAGGGCATGACGTTCAGGATCACCCCGCCCAGGAAGGCCGTCAGGGCGATCCAGACCATGCTGGAAAGCGGCGCGGTGGTGCGGGCTTCGGTGTAGGGCGGGGGCGGCGCGGTCGCGACCCTGTCCGGCGTCACGGTCACGGCCCAGCCATCGGTGTCGGTCGCGGTGAGCGATATCGCGGCCGTTGGATCGGCGGGCGGCGATATGATGGGCAGGCGCGCCCAGAGCAGATCGCCATCCTCACCCAGCCTGATGTCAGGGGTTCCGAGAGAGGCACCTTCGCCCAGTTCCGGGAACACATCCGGCGCCTCGAAGGGCGAGGAGCGCCGCAGCGTCACGGTCAGCGCGGTTACGTCGGCATCGACATGCGCGGTGGCGGACCGAATGCCCCCGTCTTCCGCCCCAACCGGGACGCGACCCGCGTAATCGGCGATGCGCGCCGCGCTGTCCGGGTCGATCGACGTGCCTTGGGGCAGGTCCAGCGACAGGCTGAAATCCTGCGGCATGCAAACATCGGAGCAGGTCAGCAGCGTCACCGAGGCGGAGAGATGGGCAGGCTGGCCCGGCTGTTCCAGCGCGATGCGCAGCGGAAAGACGACCTCGCCGTGATAGCCGTAATTCTCGATGCCGAAGGCAGTGAACCGCTCGGGCGCGGGCCATTGAAATTCGACCTCGGCCACGTTGCGCGACCCGGTCCAGTCGATTTCGGGTGGGAAGCCCACCTCGCCGGGTGTGCGCCAATAGGTTTTCCAGCCCTCGCCAAGCGCCAGCGCCAGCCCCGCCGAAACCGTCCCCGCGCCGGGCGCGATGCCGTTTTCGGCCGTGATGAGCTGCGCGCTGACCGCCGGTGTCGCCGCTCGTTCCGATGTCGCAGCCAGAATTGCCACCGACGAGGCGACAAGAGACAAGACGCTCAATGCGATCGTCGCGGCACACTGTCTGCTCGATCTGTTCAGCATATCCTTTGCCAGCCGTCGTCGAGTTCGATAGCGATCACGCTGCGCAACACGGCGTCCGTGATTTCGCCTTGGATGACAGTGCCGCCAACCACCATGGCCGGCGTGCCGATGAAGCCGAATATCCGGGAAAGCGCCTTGCTGACCATGAGGTCTTCGGCGACATCCTGGCTTTGCATGTCATTTATCAGGCGCTCACCATCAATTCCGACGGTCTCGGACAATCGCAGAAGATAGTCGCGTGTCGGCTGAAACGGCGTCGTCCACAGAGCTTGCTGAAATGCGAGATAAGCACCCTGGCGTTTTGCTGCCAAAGCCGCTCTCGCCGCACGGTCAGAGCCTTCGCCGAGAAGCGGTAGCTCGTGCCAGGAAATCGCAACGCCGCTATCAAGCTGTTCGGCAATATCTGCCAAGCGCCGCATCTGCACGCGACAGTAGGGGCAGTAATAGTCCGAAAACGACGCGATCGGTACGGTCGACGGATCTTCTGCCACATCCGCGTAAAGCGCATTGCAAAGATCGGCTTCTACGGCCGCGATGGTTTCCGCTCTCAACCCGTCGTCTTGGGCTTCAAGGCCGACAAATGGGTCGAATGCGCCGGACGAGGAACTTCCGCCCGTTATCCTCCGGAAGCCTTCTGGATTCGCCAAAGGCTCAAACTCAGGCAGACCCGAGAAACGATCCAACAGGGAAGGAAGCGCCTGAAAGCCGACAACAACGCCCGCAGCGACGCCGAGAAAGGCAAGTGTCGAACGCCTGGATGTCATGGCAATTCCTGCGATCCGATGGCGAGGGCGTCGAATCCATAGCCGACCCGCCCATCATCGCAAGCGAGGGTGACGACACCGTCCGGGCCGGTCCGGATCGCGCGGCATCCATCCGGAAGCGTGAACGCCGCGCCGCGCGTTGACAGCGTGGCGTCGGTATTCAGGCACTGCCGCACTCCCGCTCCGCAACCGGCCAGTGCAAGAAGGCCAACCAGCGCCAGTTTCGGGCGCGCGCCGTGGATCATTACCGTGCAATCAGCGCGGGGCATGGACCGGGACAACCGCCGGGCCTTGTTCGGGGTTCTCGTCCGGGGTCTTCTCCCGGGGATTTGCGGTGTTGTCGTGGCAGGATCTGCCCATCATCCGATGCATCACGACATGCGCCCCGAGGCACAGCGCCAGCGGGGCCAGAAGGCCGAGGTTGCCCGCAAGCCCGCCGAGCGTTCCGCCCGCGACAATGTAGACGCCAAGCGGGACGAGCATCACGGCACAACAGGCCAGCATGCCAAGCTTCATTCCGGCACCATTCGATAAAAAGTTCCTTGGGTTCCAGGACATCACATCCTCCGCAACACTCTACCGGCCGCACGTTAGGTGCCTTTTCCGGGTGAAGGTCAAGGATACATTCGGTTACAAAAACACGGGGCTAACGGATTGCAACGTGGCTGAGAGCCGGTAAAAAAAATCCTCAAGTTTCGAGCGGTCTGAACCCACAGTGCCTTGGCCGGCGCCTGGGTGGAGTGGAGCAGATCAAAGGCAAGAAAAGGGCAAGGAACATGAACAAGCTCGGGCTTCTCATCGGCGGTGTGTTTGTCGCCGGGCTTGGCGTGGCGATCTGGGAACTCACGCAACCGGCCGAGCCACCGGCAGGGACGATGGTTCACCCGGAGCCAACAGCCCTGAACGACCTGGCCGAGGGCGCGCCCATCGTCGAAGTTCGGCTTCCCGAACAGTTGTCGCCCGAGGCGGCGATCGGTCAACGCGCCTTCGAAGCCGTGTGTGCGGCGTGTCACGGGGCCAACGCGGCCGGTCAGAACGGTGTCGCGCCGCCGCTGATCCACCGCACCTATGAGCCGAGCCATCATTCGAACGAAGCCTTTCAGATGGCGGTTCGGAACGGCGTGCGCGCCCATCACTGGCCCTTCGGCAACATGCCCCCGATCGAGGGTCTGACCCGCGCCGACGTTCAGTATATCACCCGCTACATCCGCGAGGTGCAGCGCGAGAACGGAATCAATTGATGCGAGCTCTGTCCTTGCAAGCCGCGCTCGGCGGTCTTGTCGCAATACTGATGATCGCGCTCGTGGCCCTCGCCGCGCCGACACCCGGCCTTGCCGGCACGTGGGATGCGCATTCACAAATCGTCAAGGTCTCGGACGGCGGTGTCGCGACGGCCGGGCACGCTGCGCATGAGGACACGCACGACGGATCTTGCCATCCCGACCCGTCCTGTTCCCCGGCCGCCATTTTGATGACCCGACCCTTATTCGGGGCACACGGTTTCCGGGCCGTGCGTCAGCCGCTCGCGAAAACAGCAATAGGCGGGAGAAATGCGCCCGTGGATCTTCCACCCCCGCGCGCCTGGGCCTTGTCACGACAGCATTCCCTGAAAGACACCCAGACATGAGAGACCAAGACATGATCAAGACACTTCTGACCGGCACGGCGCTCGTGGCCAGCCTCACCGCTTCCGTGGCCCTGGCCGATGCAGGGCACGGCAGCGGTATCGGAGAACCCGGCGACGCCGCACAGGTCGACCGCACCATCACCATCGAAATGGACGAGATGAAATACAGCCCCGAAAGCATCGAGGTCGCACCCGGCGAGACGATCCGCTTCGAAGTCGTGAATGTCGGGCGCGCCGTGCACGAGTTCAACATCGGCACCAGCGAAACGTGGAACGGGCATCGCGGCGAAATGCGCACCATGATGCGGGAAGGCATGATGACGATGCGCAGCATCAATCATGACCGCATGATGGAAGCCGGGATGATGCATGACGATGCCAACAGCGTCCTGCTGGAGCCGGGCGATACGGGCGAAGTCATCTGGACCTTCCCCGAAGGTGGCGAGATCGGATTCGCCTGCAACGTGCCCGGTCACCGCGAGGCCGGCATGGTTGGCGATTTCCGGATGGGCCACGACTCCTGACGCTCAAACGACAAGGGGGTGGGCGAGACTCTCGCCCGCCTCGACACTGTTGAGGAGGTATTGGCCATGCTGACACGACGCGCCTTTATCGGACAGACCGCCGCCACTCTGGGCATGGTGATGAGCGGTCGGCAGGTGCTTGCCGCCTCTCATGCGCCCGCGATCCTGACAGCGCGCGAAGCCACGGTCCAGCTTGCCCCCGACGGTTATCCGGCGACATCCATCTGGGGGTATGAGGGCCGCGCGCCCGGCCCGGCCATCCGGGTGCGCCGGGGCGAACGGGTGCAGCGGCGGCTGGTCAACAACCTGCCGGAGCCGACCTCCATCCATTGGCACGGCATCCGCATCGACAACGCGATGGACGGTGTCTCGGGCCTGACGCAAGAGGCCGTCGCGCCGGGTCAGGCTTTCGACTATGATTTCGTGGCGCCCGATGCCGGAACCTACTGGTACCACGCGCATAACCGGTCCTGGGTGCAGGTCGCCCGCGGCCTGCATGGGCCGCTGATCGTGGAAGAGGCCGAGCCGCCGCAGGTGGATCGCGAGGAGACCCTCGTACTCGACGACTGGCTGCTCGACCCCGAAACGGCGCTGATTGACGAGAGTTTCGACAATCCCATGCGCATGAGCCATGGCGGCCGGATCGGAAACCTGATCACCACGAACGGTCAATTCGATCCTGCAATCCCGGTAGAGCGGCACACGCGTCTGCGTCTGCGGCTCATCAACGTATCGAACGCGCGGATCTTTCCATTGCAGCTCGCAGGGTTGCGGGGCTGGACGGTCGCGCTCGACGGCATGCCGCTTGCCACCCCCGAGCCGCTGGAGGGCGTGCTCGTCCTCGCCCCGGCGCAGCGCGCGGACCTGATCGTCGATGTGACGGCCGAGGCGGGCGAGACAGCCCATCTCGTGCGGCTCGGCAATGACGACCGCCCGGCCTCTCAGGTGGCATTCCCCGTCTCGGCCAGCGCCGCGCGGACCCCGCGAGCGGCACCCGCGGCGTTGCCGCCCAATTCCGTCAGCGGCCTCGGGTCGCTGGCCGATGCCCGTCCTTTGCGGCTGGTGATGTCGGGCGGCGCCATGGGGCGAATGAATAGTGCCGTGCTGGGCGGAGAGCGCCTGGGCTTTCGCGACCTCGCGGCGCGGGGGCGGTTCTGGGCCTTCAACGACATGGCAGAGATGACGCAGGCCCCGCTGGCCGATCTTTCCCTTGGCGAGCGGGTGCGGCTGGAGATCGTCAACGAAACCGTCTTTCCCCACGCCATGCATCTGCACGGGATGCATTTCCGCGAAATCCGCGACGGCAGACCCGCAGGCCCGATGCGCGACACGCTCCTCGTGGCCGCACAAGAGACGCGCGAGATCGGCTTCGTCGCCGACAATCCGGGCGACTGGCTGTTTCACTGCCACATGCTCAGCCATGCGGAAAGCGGCATGATGACATGGGTGCGCTTGACATGAAGGCCTGGGTGATGATCGCCGCGCCCGTGGCGCTTGGCCTTGCGGGGGCCGGGGCGTGGTTGGCGCTGCGTGACGCGCCGCAGGCCGCCATAGACCCTGCCGTGCCGGTGATGCCGGCGACGGTGGATATCGCGCAGGGCGAAGCGCTTTATGCCCAGAACTGCGCCGCCTGTCACGGCGCCAACCTCGAAGGACAGCCGGACTGGCGAACCCCCGATGCGGATGGGCGTCTGCCCGCGCCGCCTCACGATGAAACCGGGCACACATGGCACCATCCCGACCGGATGCTGTTTGAATACACGAAACTCGGCGGACGCGAGGCCCTGGCCCGGCAAGGCGTGGAATTCGACAGCGGCATGCCCGGTTTCGGCGACGTCCTGACGGATCGCGAGATCTGGAACATCCTCGCCTACATCCAATCAACCTGGCCCGAGCGCGAACGCGCCGCGCAGGCCGAACGCACGGCCGCCGATCTGGCAAACGGAGGAAATTGACATGAAGAATTACATTTCAATGATGGCGATGGCGCTTTTCCTTGCGCTGCCCTTGCAGGCAGCGGCGCAGGACATCTCGGAGGACAGGGTGCGCGAGCTGGTGCTTGAGACGATCCGCGAAAACCCCGAGATCGTCATGGAGGCCGTCGCGATCCTCGAAGCCCGGCAGGCCGAGGCACAGGCGGCGTCGCAAGCCGAGGTCCTCTCCCGCGAACGTGACACGCTGGAACGCGACCCCAATGCGCCGGTCCTGGGCAATCCGGAGGGCGATGTCACGGTGGTGGAGTTCTTCGACTACAATTGTCCCTATTGCCGTCGTGCCAAGCCCGAGATCGAGGCCCTGCTGGCCGCCGATCCGGATGTTC
>NCJR01000193.1:4532-8123 GCA_002282555.1 Rhodobacterales bacterium 34-62-10 | reverse complement strand
TTCGCCATCGCCCGCGCGGACAAAAATCGGCCAGATCAGGTCCTCGGCCGGGACTTCCTCACCCAGATAGCGGGCCTTCGGTCCCATGTCGCGGTGCGTCAGCTTGAACCAAGCCCGCGCATAGGCATCGGCGAACTCTTCCGGGTTCTCGTAGAAATGCTTCGAGATCGGCCCGTAGATCGGGTCCAGCTTCAGCGACATATCCGCCGTCGTCATCATCGGCGGATGCTTCTTGGACGGATCATGGGCGTCCACGACCATGTCCTCCTCGGCGCAGTTGATGGGCTGCCACTGATGCGCCCCGGCAGGGCTTTTCACCAGCTGCCAGTCATAGTTCAAGAGCACCTTGAAATAGCCCATGTCCCATGTGGTCGGGTTCGGCTTCCACGCGCCCTCGATCCCGGATGTGATCGTGTCGCCGCCCTTGCCGCTGCCATGGGTGCTGATCCAGCCCAGACCCATTTCGTGCATGGGGGCCGCTTCCGGCTCGGGTCCGACCAGACCGGCATCACCCGCACCATGCGACTTGCCAAAGGTATGCCCACCGGCCACCAGCGCCACGGTCTCATAGTCATTCATCGCCATGCGCGCGAAAGTCTCGCGCACATCCTTGCCGGATGCGACTGGATCGGGGTTGCCGTTCGGACCCTCGGGGTTGACGTAGATCAGACCCATCTGCACAGCGGCCAGCGGATTCTCCAGCTCGCGCTCGCCGGTGTAACGCATGTCACCCAGCCAACTGTCTTCCTTGCCCCAGTAGATGTCCTCCTCGGGCTCCCAGATGTCGGCACGACCGCCCCCGAAACCAAAGCACTTGAAGCCCATGGTCTCCATCGCGACGTTGCCCGCCAGAATATAGAGGTCCGCCCACGAGATCTTGTTGCCGTATTTCTGCTTGATCGGCCACAGCAAGCGCCGCGCCTTGTCAAGGTTGGCATTGTCCGGCCAGCTGCCGGTCGGCGCAAAGCGCTGCGATCCGGTGCCACCGCCCCCGCGCCCATCCGCGGTGCGATAGGTGCCCGCGCTATGCCATGCCATCCGGATGAACAGACCGCCGTAATGACCCCAATCCGCGGGCCACCATTCCTTGCTGTCGGTCATCAGCGCCGCCAGATCCTTTTTCAGCGCCTTGAGGTCCAGTTTCTTGAATTCCTCGGCATAGCTGAAACCGTCGCCCATCGGATCGACCTTGGCGGAATGCTGGCTCAGGATCTTGAGGTTCAGCGCATTGGGCCACCACTCGCGATTCGAGCGCCCGGTGTGGGTCGCCATGGGGTTTACCGCCGCATGCATGACCGGGCATTTACCGATGTCATTTCCGTCCATGTGTCTCTCCGATATGGTTGGTTCAATCTCGTCGCTTCGCCGGGACAGCATGGCCATGATGCGCGGCTCTGAACCACGCAGCACGGCACCGCAACGCCGCCTTACCCGATCTGCTGGAACCGTTCTAACAAGTTTGAGCGATTAGTTTAAGTTGCATTTTCTCATCACATTTATAATGCAATGTTATCGCCGTCGCGCGCATCACCCCGCCGCCCCCGCAGCGCCTCAAAACCCCACCAAACCCCGCGCCTGACAGTCCCAACCGGCCCGCAGGCTGCGCGCTCCTGCCGCATACCGCAAGAAGCTGCGCGCCATATGTACCTTTCCGACGCGGTCAGGTCCTTACAACGCCTCCGCATGTCCGTGGCCGGTCTCCGGTGACGCAGACACGATTTATTAGGTTGATCGGTGCCATCATCAAGACGGCGCCATTTACAAGGAAAGGCGGCCCTGCGGGGCCGGAAGGTTACAGATCATGGAGATGATGGACACCCTTTTTCTGTCGCGGATCCAGTTCGCGGCCAATATCTCGTTCCACATCCTCTTTCCCACCATCACCATCGCACTCGGCTGGGTGCTGGTGTTCTTCAAGTTCCGCTATGCCCGCACCGGCGACAGCGTCTGGATGGACGCCTATTTCTTCTGGGTCAAAGTCTTCGCCCTGTCCTTCGCCATGGGCGTCGTGTCGGGCATCACCATGTCCTTCCAGTTCGGCACCAACTGGCCGGGCTTCATGGAAAGCGTCGGCAATATCGCAGGCCCGCTTCTCGCCTATGAGATCATGACCGCCTTCTTCATGGAGGCTGTGTTCCTCGGCATCATGCTCTTCGGCTTCAGCCGCGTGCCGTCATGGGCCCATACCGGCGCCACCGTTCTGGTCGCCGTGGGCACCACCATGTCCACCTTCTGGATCCTCGTGCTGAACAGCTGGATGCACACCCCCCAAGGCTTCGAGATGCGTGACGGCGTGGCCTATGCCACCGACTGGTTCGCGATCATCTTCAACCCCTCGATGCCCTATCGCCTCGTGCATGTGCTGCTGGCCTCCGGCCTGACCGTCGGCTTCCTGATCGCGGGCATCTCGGCCCTGCGGTGGGTCATGGGCGACCGTGGCGCCGAAGTGCGCAAGACCCTGCGGATGGGCGTCATCATGGGTGCCGCCATCATGCCGGTGCAGATCTACGCGGGCGACATGCACGGCCTCAATACGCTGGAATACCAGCCCGCCAAAGTCGCCGCCATGGAAGGCAACTGGGACACCCGTGGCAATGTGCCCCTCCTGCTCTTCGCCCTTCCCGATGAAGAGGCGCGGATGAACCGGTTCGAGATCGGCATCCCCTCGGGTGCCAGCCTGATCCTGACCCACCGCGCCGATGGCGAAGTGCCCGGCCTCAACGATTTCGTGGCCGAAGATGGCACCGTCCTGCACCCGCCCGTCAACGCTGTCTTCTGGTCCTTCCGCGTGATGGTCGGCACCGGCATGGCGATGCTCGCCCTGTCCTGGGCCGCACTCTTCTTCATGCGCCGTGGTCGCGGGATCGAAGGGCTGCCCCGCCCGGTGCTCTGGGCCTTCCTGCCCATGGCCTTCTCGGGCTGGCTCGCCACGCTCGCCGGCTGGTACACCACCGAAATCGGCCGCCAGCCCTGGCTGGTGACAGGCGTGCTCAGCACCGATGCCGCCGTGGGCGACGTGCCGCCCGCGCTGGTCGCCACCACGCTCATCGCCTATCTGGTGATCTACGGCGCGCTGCTGGTCGCCTATGTCAGCGTGCTGGTATACCTCGCGCGGCGCAAGGCCAAGGGCACCTACGCCCCCGTCGCAGGCCGCCCGGTCAGCGGCGCCATCCAGTCCATCCCGGCCGAGTGATCGCCATGCTGGACATGTTCGGAGCGCCGACCGTCACCCTGCCCGTGATCTTCGCGGCCCTGATGGGCCTATCGATCCTGATCTATGTGGTCCTTGATGGCTTCGATCTGGGGGTGGGCATCCTGACCCCCCTCGCGGATGAGGCCGAGAAGGACCGCATGGTCGCCTCGATCGGCCCGTTCTGGGACGCGAACGAGACTTGGCTGGTGATGGCCGTCGGCATCCTGCTGGTCGCCTTTCCAGCAGCCCATGGCGCGATCCTGACCGCCCTCTACCTGCCCGTGGCGATCATGCTGATCGGCCTGATCCTGCGCGGCACCGCGTTCGAGTTTCGCGCCAAGGTCGCCCTGCCCAAGAAAAAGGCGTGGAATATCGCGTTTTTCGCAGGCTCGATCATG
>NCJR01000193.1:0-4499 GCA_002282555.1 Rhodobacterales bacterium 34-62-10 | reverse complement strand
GGCCTGATCCTGCGCGGCACCGCGTTCGAGTTTCGCGCCAAGGTCGCCCTGCCCAAGAAAAAGGCGTGGAATATCGCGTTTTTCGCAGGCTCGATCATGACCTCGATGGCGCAGGGCTACATGCTGGGCTTCTATGTCATGGGCCTCGAACACAGCCTCGCCGCCCATGCCTTCGCCCTGCTGTCCGGCGTGTTCCTGACCGTCGGCTACAGCTTCATCGGCGCCTGCTGGCTGATCCTCAAGACCGAAGGCGCGCTACAGAAAAAAGCCGTCGCATGGGCGCGTGGCGGCATCTGGGGCGTGATCCTCGGCGTGGGTGCCATTTCACTGGCCACCCCGCTGGTCAGCGCGCGTATCTGGGAAAGGTGGTTCTCGATCCCCGAGTTCTTCCTGCTCGCACCGCTGCCGCTGATGTCGGCCGCAGTGATCGCGGGGATATGGGTCGTGCTGCGCCGCCTGCCCACCGTCAATGACAGCTTCGCGTGGCTGCCCTTCGCCGGGGCCAGCATGCTGTTCGTGCTGGCCTTCACGGGTCTGGCCTATTCCTTCTACCCCTATGTGGTGCCGGAAAAACTGACGATCTATGACGCGGCCTCGGCCCCCGAAAGCCTTGCCATCATCCTTGTCGGCGCGCTGATCGTGATCCCGGTCATCGCCGCGTATTCGGCGCTGGCCTATTACGTCTTCCGCGGCAAGGCCCGCGACCTGCGCTACGATTGACGCGACCGGGGCGGTCGGCAACAGCCTGCCGCCCCCCCCCCTTGCTGACCTGTCTTGCTGACCTGCCTTGCCCGCCAGCATACCCCATGCTACCCCCCCTGACCAAAAGGGGGGGTCACGATGCGCACCGCACTTACATGTCTCACCCTCATCCTCGGGGCACTATCCGCCACGGCATCCACGGCCGCCACGATCTGCACCCTTCTGGAGGATGCGCCGACGGGCAATACCCTGCTGGAACAGGGCGATTGCACAACCCGCGTCACCCCCGCTTCGACCTTCAAGATCCCGCTCGCGGTCATGGCCTTCGACGCAGGGCTGCTGACCGATGCCGCCCGCCCCGTCATGTCCTTCCGCCCGGGCGAGCCTGACTGGGGCGGCGCGATGTGGACCCGCGACACCACACCCTCCGACTGGATGCGCTATTCGGTGCTGTGGTATTCGCAACGCCTGACCCATGCGATGGGGGCGGAAACCCTCGCCCGCTACACGCGCAGTTTCGGCTATGGCAATGCCGATATCACCGGCGATCCCGGCTTTGACAACGGGCTTGACCGGTCATGGATCGCCTCATCCTTGAAAATCTCCCCGCAAGAGCAGGCGGCCTTCCTGCATGCGCTGCTGCGCGACAGCCTGCCGGTGACGCCAGCCGCGATGTCCCATACCCGTGCCCTGCTCGACACGCAGACCGCCGCAGGCTGGACCCTGCGCGGCAAGACCGGCACCGCCTATCCCCGCCGCGCCGATCGCAGCTTTGACGATGCGCGCGGCTGGGGCTGGTATGTCGGCTGGGCTACGCGGGATGACCGCAGCGTGATCGTCGTGCGCCTCACCCAATCCGACACCCGCACCCCCACATCCCCCGGCATCCTGACCCGCGACAGCCTCCTGCAGGACTGGGCCTCCCTCGCCCCGCAGTGAACGCGGCACCCGCCGCGCCGCACCCCCCCCTTCACTGTTCCCCAAATACTCAAGGACCCAAGGGACGGGGCGCGACGGCGCCGCTTCTCAGGCGGCCTTGGGCAGCCCTGCCCCACCGGGCAGCACCGACCATGTCCCCCGCTCATAGCGCCGGACCTGCCCAGTGGCCGCATCCGTCGCCATCAGCGCCAGCCAGCCATTGTCAAACAAGGCCTTCACTCCGCCATGACGCTCCAGAATACCCGTGATCGCCTCGACGGGCGCCTCGATCATCACGGTCAGGCGCAGCGGATCGTGGCGCAGCGCGTCGCCGTCATGCACCGATTGCCACGGCAGCCCCGCGCGCAGCATCCCGCCATTGCCCTCGATCACGCCAATCCCGCCGGTCACGTTGTGCAGCAGCTTGTTGCCAGCCCCGAACGCCGCAGGCGCCACCGAAGAGCCGTAATATTGCAACGAAATCCAGCTTGCCACCACCACAGGCGCCGTCAGGATCAGCTCCAGCACCCCAAAGCCCGTATCCGCCTGCCAGTCATAGTCATGCAGAAAGGCCCGCCCGCCCAGATGGACACCCGTCGTATGGCGGCGCGGGGCTGCGATAAAGGCCGCACATCCCGCCAGACCCCATTCCGGGCGCAACTCCGACCAGTCGCCCCCGCGCAGACCCAGACCTTCCGGCCTGTCCGCCCGTGGCAGCGTGGCCGCCCGTTCGGTCCGGGTGATCGCCCCCGCCCGTTCTAGGGCCTGCGTCAGGCGCGACAGATCGGCGGCATGATCCGGCAAGGGCGTATCCGCAAACAGCGTGACCTTGTCGGACACCGTGTCATGCAGCCCCGCGATGAACCGCGTGTCCGCAGGCACCGTGATGCCCTTGGCAACCAGACCCGCGCGCACCGCATCATCGTTCAACAGCCCCGCCAGCAAGCGCGCATTCACATCGCCCGCATGCCCGCCGCAAGCCCCGCATTGCAGGGCACTCGCATGCGGCGCGTTGGTCACGCCCGCACCATGCCCCGCGATCATCACCAGCCGCGCAAACCCCTTGGTCAGCGACATCGCACCAAGGATCGCCGCGGCCGCATCAACCTGTGCACCCAGCGGCAGATCCGCCACCGGCGCCGGGTCCTGCGCCACCGGCTTGGCCCGCGCAACGGTGTCGTTCAGCAGCTTGCCCACATAAAGCGGCCCCGCCGCCTCGACAAAGGCAAAGGCCGAGACCGAGGCCATCCGGAACCGTCCCCAGGCCCGCGTCGCGCGCGCCGCAATCCGGTGGTCACGCTCGTCATCCGCCCAGCCGCGCGATTGCGTGGTGACACCGGGTCTCAACAACACCGGCGCCCGCGCCTCGACCACATCCGAGGCAAAGCCCCGATGCGCCGCCGCCAGCCCGAAGAACCCGGCAAAGCCGATGGTCTGGATCCCCGCATCTACGCTCTCCAGCGCGCGGCGGAACACTTCCGACCGCACATCGATGCAGAAGGCCGCCTGAATGACCGCCGGCACCTCGACAGCCGGGCAGGATTGCCCCGCCAGCCGCGACAGCAATCCTGCCTCCTCGCTCCGCTCCAGCGCGTCCTGCAACGCCTCGTCGATCAGATCGTCCTGCGACGGCTCCACCGGCGTGGCAAAGCGCACCAAGGCCCCTTCCCAACCCTTGGCCAGTTGCCCCGCATGCGCCTCATGCAGCATCATGTCCCAGACCAGCCGGATCACCAGCATCTCGAACAGAACCGTATCGCGCCCGCCATCCCGCGCCGCCAGCCAGTCAAGATGGCGCGCATATTGGCCCCAGCCCTGCATCCCCATCAGCAACCGCTGAAAATAGGTCCGCGCGCTCCATGGCGTCACGCCCAGCACCCGGCAGGCCTCGGCAAAGGCGGTGCGCGCATCCTGCGGCAGCGCCGCCACGCGGGTGCAGATCCCCGGCAGCCCCGCGATCCCCGGCAACAGGTCCCGCGTGGCAAACGCCTTCCATGACCCATAGGCCGATCCATCCGGCGCAGGCCACAACGCCTGCCCCTGATCGAAATGCGCCGCCGCCCATGTCCCGATCCGGTCCTCGACCAGTTCCGCCAGCCGCTGCCCGCTCTGTGCCGAGGCCAGTTCCGCAACCGTGGGCAATGCCTCCGGCGCAGGCGTGGGCCGCGTCAGCGCCGCCTCGATCTCGGCCATGCTCAATCCGCGCGCCTGCGCCTCGGCCTGCAACACCGCCCGGTCCAGCCGCCCTGCCGCCAATGCCGCGGCATAATCGGCCCGGTCACGGAACATGCGGATACCACCCACCCGCGCCAGCAAAGCCGCGGTCTGCGCGCGCCCTTGCCCGGCTTGGCCAAGGAACGGATTGACCGCCACAGTCGCCGCCAGCGGAAAGGCCGGCGCGATCAAGGTGGCCGCCTCCTGTGCTGCGGCAAAGATTTCCAACTCGGTCCCGGTGAAGATTTGCGAAGGGGTCGTCATGGCATCATCCTTTCGACGCACGCCACTGACCGATCATCCGGTCCGTCAGCGCATTGAGGTAAAGTCCGTTCATCAGATGCACCCGCAGGCCCATGGCCGCCGGATGCCCCGCCCAGAGCGGGAATGTCGCCTGCGCAACCGAGGCCAGCCCGAAACTGGCCAGCGCCAGCACCAGTGTCGCCCAGATCAGCCCGTCAGGGGCCGGCGGCAGCGGCAGCGTCCCCGACGACAAGGCCGTGATCCCGGTCTGCAAGGTGAAATACGCCACTGTCGCCGCGCCCGACATCGCCACCGTGCGGATCGTCAGCGGCCATGGCGCCAGATCCGCCAGACCCTGCGCGATCAGATAGGCCACCCCGAAGATCAGGATCGCGCCCAGCGCCACGGTCTGCGGCGGCTTG